>DASRIK010000473.1:0-9208 GCA_035650035.1 Burkholderiales bacterium
GCACGTTGCAGTAGAGCTCGAGCCGGTTTCCGTCGGGATCGAAGAAGTAGATGCTCTTCGTGATCCCGTGATACACGGTGTGGTCGATCGCCACGTCGTGTTGCTTAAGCTTGCGCCACGCGTCCTGCAACTCCGCGAAGCTGCCGAGCTCGAACGAGACGTGCTGCATCCCCACCTGATCCGGCGTGGGCATGGCAGCGCCTTCCTTCGCCGGCATGAGCGCCAGCATGTGATGGTTGTCTTTGACGTTCGTGCTGAAAAACACCATGCCGCGTTCGTTTTCGGCAACGGCCGGCAATCCCAGCACTTGCTCGAAAAACCGCCGCGAGCGCTGCATGTCTTTCGCTCGTAGCACGAGATGCCCTACGCGCTTGATGGTGAAACCCATGGCCGTCCCTCCTCACTTGAATGGCGGCAGTATGAACAAAACAGCAGAACCAAGTTAGCGCCTTCAGATTATCAGCATTGGCTTGCGGCGACGCGGGGCGTACGCTGGCGGCAACAACAAGCTGCGCACGAGCTCGGTTTCCGGGCGGTGGCGTTGGCCCGATGGGACCGAGCGTCAATGTAGTGTCCCAACCGAGGAGGAGGGCCAGGGATGAAAAGCGTCCGCTTTGTTGTCCTGGCGTTGCTCGCCGGCCTGGCCGGCGGCGCGCTGGCGGCGCAGTCCTCGAAAACCGATTTTCCGAACCGCCCGCTGCGCTACATCGTGCCGTTCCCGCCAGGGGGCGCGACCGATATCACCGCGCGGATCGTAGCCACCGCGCTCAGCGACGCGCTCGGCAAGCAGGTCATCATCGACAATCGGAGCGGAGCGGCGGGAACGCTCGGCGCGGAGATCGCAGCGCGCGCGACACCGGACGGCTACACGATCTTCTCCTGCAATATCGCATCGCTTGCCGTGAGCCCCGCGCTCTACAAGAAGCTCGGCTACGATCCCGATGCGGATTTTGCGCCGATCGGATTGATCGGCAGCAATCCCAACCTGCTCGCAGTGCATCCCTCGATGCCGGCGACGAGCGTCGCGCAATTCATCGCGTACGCGAAATCCCATCCGGGCAAGATCAACTACGGATCGGCCGGCGTCGGTACCTCGCCGCAGTTATCGATGGAGCTATTCAGGATGAATGCCGGCATCGATATCGTTCATGTTCCCTACAAAGGTGGTGGGGCGCTCCTGGTCGCGCTGCTCAGCGGCGAGGTCCAGGCAGTGTTCGGCACCGTGCTGTTGTTGCATGCGCCGGGGCGCGCCGGCAAGGTCCGTCTGCTCGGCGTCACGTCGACGACGCGTCACCCTGATCTGCCCGACGTGCCGACCATCGCCGAGTCCGGCATGCCGGGCTTCGAGGTCATCTCGTGGCAGGGTCTGTGCACGCCCGCAGCCGCGCCGGAGTCGGCACTCGCGCGGCTACGCGCGGCGCTTGCGACGGTGCTCGCCTCGCCCGATGCGAGGAAGCAACTCGCCGATCAAGGCATGCAGCCCATGCCGCTGATGGGCGAGAACTTCGCGGCGTTCATCCGCAGCGAGCGCGCGAAGTGGGCGAAGCTCGTGAAGGACGTCGGCATCGAGCCCCAGTAGGCCGGGCCGATTACCTCGGGCGCAGGCTTCGAGCCGATCATGCGCGCCAGCACATCGGAGGTCCCACCCGGTGTGAATGGCACTACGATGCGAATGGGTTTGCTGGGATAGGGCTGCGCTGTGCCCGCCGAAGGCGGCTCCGCGCGTGCGACGCCCGCTGTGAGGCCGGCAACACCAATCATGACTGCAATGCGCCGCTCAGTGCAACTCTGCGAAACGTATCGATGAGGCCTCCTTGCGCTATCGCGTGGACCCAATCCACCGCCTGGAGCTCGATCATCGCGAGCCGCCTTTGGACACGCCGAAGTCGCGGCGGCACACCTCGGCGAGCGCCGCGATCCCTTCGTGGATCTCCTCGTGGCTCGGGCTCGCGAAACAGAGCCGGAGCCGGCTGCGGCTGCGCTCCCTGTTTACCGACCACTGCTGACCCGGATTGATCGCAACGCCTTTCGCGAGCGCCGACTCGTAGAGCTTCATCGTGTCCACGCCGTCGGGCAGCTTGACCCACAGGAAGATACCGCCCTTGGGGTCGTCGAACTCCACCGCCGGGCCGAAGTGTTGCCTCAGCGATTCCATCAGCGTCTCGAGCTTGGCGCGCAACCCCCGCCGCAGCTCCGGCACGTGCTTCGTAAAATTTCTCGTGCAGTACTCCGCCAGCACCATCTGCTCGAGCGCGCCGGAACCGGCGTCGGTCTTGAGCGCGAGCATGCGCGACATCACGTCCCACGACGCGACGACGTAACCCACGCGCAGCGCCGGCGCAATCGATTTCGAAAACGAGCCGACATGGATGACGCCGCCGCGTTCGCTCATGGCAAAAATGGCGGGCGGACGCTGGCCCGACCATGTCAAGTCGGCATAGCAGTCGTCTTCGAAGATCGGCACACCATGCACGTGCGCGAGCCTCAGCATCTCCTGCCGCCGCTCCACGGGGAGGACCGTCGCGGTCGGGTTCTGCACGGTCGGAATGGTGTAGATGTATTTCGGCCGGGTGCCCTTGCGCTTCAAATCGTCGAGCACGTTCGAGAGCACATCCATCCGCATGCCGTCCTTGTCGAGCGGGATGCCGACGATCGTCGTGCCGATGCGGTTCAGCCGGTTGATCGCGCTCTGGTAGCAGTCCTCCTCGATGATGACGGTGTCACCGCGCGTAAGAAACATCGCGTTGACGAGGTCGAGCCCGTGGTTGGACCCCGACGTGAGCACGATGTCGTCGGCCGTGCAGGCGATGCCCGCGTCGGCCTTGAGCTTGCCGACGAGAAAATCGCGCAGCGGGCGGTACCCCTGTGGTCCGTTGTCGACCCCGTAGATCGCGAGCTTGTGCCCCTCGCGCCTCAATACCGACTCGGCGGCCGCGATCAGCCCTTCGAGCGGCAGCCTGTCGGGATCGTTGTTGCCGCCGGTGAAATCGAACTTGACGCGCCCGTTCCAGCGCGCCGCCGCGGGCGGCAGCCCCGGGGCCAAAAGCGGCGTGAAATCGAATGCTGCAAAGGTCATTGCGGATGTTCCGTCTTCGGTTTAGATACGATCCTAAAACGTGATTTACTCGAAGGAAAGATCTCGGAGGCGGCGGCGGGCGACTTCTATGGTCCGCGACGCACACTCATTTGGCGAGCCCGATTTCGCTCAACACGACTTTCATGTCGGCGGCTTCCTTGTCCAGCGCCTTTCTCAACTGCGCGCCGGTCAGAACGTAGCTCGACCAATAATTCGTCTCGAGATCTTTCTTCCACTCCGCGGTCTCGGTCGCGTTGCGCACTGCGTTCTCCCAGTACGCCACTTGTGCGGCCGAGAGCCCCTTCGGGCCCATAATCGCGCGCCAACTGCCGTAGACCACGTCGAAGCCCTGTTCCTTCCAGGTCGGCACGTTGGCGAGCGCGCCGCCGAAGCGCTGCGGTGCAGCCACTCCGAGCAGCCGGATCTTGCCGGCGGCGACATGGCCCTGAACGTTGACGGCGGAAGTCGAAACGAGATCGATATGTCCGCCGAGAACCGCGGGGACGGCTTCCGATGCACCCTTGAAGACGACGACCTTGAGGTCGCGCGCGTTGCCGCCGATCGCCTTCATCAGGAGTCCGGCCGTAGTGTGATGGTGATTGCCGAACGCGGACGCGAACCCGATCGTAATCGACTGGGGGTCCTTCTTGAGCCGCTCGGCGAGGTCGTTGCCCGTCTTGATCGGAGAACCGGCGTTGACTCCGAATACGACGTAGTCGTTCCAGAGCGAAATGATCGGCGTGAAGTCGGTGTAGCTCACCTGACTTCGGCCCATGATCGGTGCGCCGAGTAACGTCCCGGACACCAGCAGCAGCGTATGGCCGTCGCCCGGACGCTGATTGACGTAAGCGTAAGCGATGCCGCCGCCGCCCCCGGGCTTGTTCGCCACGGTCACAGAGGACGTTACGAGCTTGTGCGCGGTGAATACGCGTTCCAGCGCGCGTGCGGTCGCATCGTTGCTGCCGCCGGGCGAGGTCGTTACGACGATCTCGACGTTTCGCTGCGGCTTCCATTCCTGCGCCGCCGCCAGGCCGCTTGTGAAGGCGGCAGCGGCGATGAGGCAAAGCATCGCAAGCAGAGCCCTCATGCGTTGCTTTCCACGTCCATAAGCATTGGTGCGCTCCTCTTTGCTATGCCGCCGCGCGATGGACATTGTGCCACTCGCTCACCGCGGTCGCGAGCACGTAGGCTCTCTTCACAGCCTCACCTTTTGACGTCGTTCAGCCCCCAGTCGTAATCGAGATGGCGAATCTCCGCCTTCTGCTCGCGTATCTGTTTCTGATGCTCCGGCATATCGGCGAGCTGTGCTGCGTACCTCGCAAAGAACTGCTCCCGTGAGCGGATGCCGCGATAGCCGCTTTCGAAATCATCGCGATACCACTTGAAGATCTCCGACACTTCCAGTGAGTTGCTCGAGGCGTTGTACCGGTTGCGCGACCGATCGGAGAGGAATCGGCGTGTCTGATCTTCCAGCTGCGCGTCGAGCCGCGCGCCCACGTACGCTTCCTCGCGCAGCATCGGACAGCCGATTGAAGCGCAATTCACCGCGAAATGAATACGCGGTTCGTCGTAGACGCCGCGCGCCCGGATCGTCTCGTGCTCGATCATGTCGAGGCTGTAGTCTCGGCCTAACAGCTTGACGAAACGCTTCCTGAACGGATTGTTGAAGACCTTGCCGAAATCCCATACCGACTTAAGGTTCGGATAGCGGGTGAGCACGAGATCGATCATGCCCGCGTTATACGCGTTGATGAGGAAGGCCAGCTGCTCCGGCTTCGGCCACGATTTGAACTCCTGCTCGCTCACCTGGGCGAGCGAGTCAAGGTACGTCCTCAGCGCCGCACGATCTTTGACGATCGCGGCATAACGTAGTTGCGATGCCTTGGCGCCATCGGTCGACACCACGTGGCTGGCCAGCAAAGCCGTCAACGCCTTGTGTTGATGGTCGAACTGAGCACGCGCGCTCCCGAGGGGCAACACCAGAGCGAGGGCAAAGAGGGCTCTTGCGAAAGCCGAGGCCGTCATGTGCGCATCCACGCGTGGTAACGCTCGAGCCAGGCGAGCACGCGCTGCGGAGCGTGCTGCCGCTTCCATGTGCCCGCCGCGTACTTGTTCGCCTCCGCGAGCGTGGGATAGATATGTATCGTGCTCAGGAGCTTGTTCAGCCCCAGACCGTGCCGCATCGCAAGGATGAATTCGACCATCAGATCGCCTGCGTGCTCGCCGACGATGGTCGCGCCGAGGATCTTGTCCTTGCCCGGTACGGTGAGCACTTTGACGAGTCCGTGCGCCTCTTCGTCGGCAATGGCCCGGTCGAGCTCATCAAGCCCATAACTCGTTACTTCATAAGCAACGTTCTTCTCCTTCGCTTCGAGCTCGTTCAGTCCGACGCGTGCGACCTCGGGCTCGGTGAACGTAGCCCAGGGAATCACGGAATAATCGGCCTTGTATTTCCGGAACTGCCCGAAGAGCGCGTTCACTGCGGCATACCACGCCTGATGAGACGCCGTGTGGGTGAACTGGTAGGGTCCGGCCACGTCCCCGCAAGCGAAAATGTTCGGGTAGAGCGTCTGCAGGTATTCGTTCGTCTCGACGGTCTTGGTCTTCGTCAGCGGAATGCCGAGCTCCGCAAGGCCGTAACCCGCCGTGTTGGGCGCGCGTCCGACAGCGCACAAGAGCTCGTCGAACGGAATCGCTTTGTCTTTGCCTTCATGCTCGACGACGATCACGCGTTCGCCATTCTCTTCGAGCACCTGTTTCGCCTTGTGGTTGACGAGGACGTCGATGCCCTCGGCGCGAAAGCGGGTCGCGACCATTTCGGATATTTCCGGGTCTTCGCGCATGAGTATGCGCGGGAGCATCTCCACCTGCGTGACCTTCGATCCCAACCGCGCGAAACACTGCGCGAGCTCACTGCCGATCGGCCCGCCGCCCAGCACGACGAGACGTTTCGGCAGCGTACGCAAATTCCAGACCGTATCGGAAGTGAGCGGATTCGACTCTCTCAAACCCGGTATCGGCGGAACGAAAGGCTGTGCACCGGCCGCGATCACGATATTGCGAGTGGTGAGCGTACGTTTGCCGCCGGTCGCGAGATCGACTTCCACGGTCCACGGCGTGGTGATCCTTGCGCTGCCCTGGACGCACTCGACGCCGAGCTTCGTGAAGCGCTCGACGGAATCGTGCGGCTCCACGGTCCGTATGACGCGCTGCACGCGCTCCATGATGTCTGCGAAATCGAAATCGGCTGTCGCGGAGCGTACGCCGAATTCGGCCGAGCGTCGGATGTTCGAGAGGAGCCTGGCCGAACGAATCAGCGCTTTCGACGGCACGCAGCCGGTGTTCAGGCAATCCCCGCCCATCCGGTGCTTTTCGATCAGCGTCACTTTGGCCCTGACAGCAGCAGCGATGTAGGCGGCCACGAGGCCCGCCGATCCGGCGCCGATCACGACAACGTTGCAATCGTAGCTGCCCGGACGCGGCCATTTGGCATAAACCTTGCGCGCTTTGATGGCATCGAGCACTTTCTTGGCTGCCAATGGGAAGATGCCGAGCAGCGCGAGCGCGAGTACGAGTTGCCACGTGATCTGGAACTGGCCGAGCTGCGTCCCCGCATAGACGTATACGATCGTGCCGGGAAGCATGCCGATCTGGCTCACCCAATAGAAGGTTGGTGCTCTGATCGGCGTGAGTCCCATCGCAAGGTTGATCACAAAGAACGGAAATAGCGGAACGAGCCGCAGCGCGAAGAGATAGAACGCCCCTTCTTTTTCGACGCCGGCATTCATCGCGGCGAGCTTCTCGCCGAACCTGCCTTGTACCCATTCGCGCAGCAGGAATCGTGACGCGAGACATGCGAGCGTCGCGCCAATGGACGAAGCGAAGGATACGATGAGCGTTCCCCAGAGGAGCCCGAACACCGCTCCCGCGATGAGCGTCATGACCGCCGCACCCGGAAGCGATAAGCCGGTGACCGCGATGTAGATCAGGAAGAACGTCACGCCTGCGTGAACCGGAGACCGCTGCACGTATGCATCGATCCACGACTGCTGCGCGCGGAAGAAGTCCAGCGATAGGTAACGGCCGAGATCGAGCGCGAAAAACGCGACGATCGCAGCCGCAAGCAGCGCGAGGACGGCGACTCGGCCTTTGGTCATGGTGTCGAGCTTTCTCCCACGTTCACCAGTCGCCCGTCGGCGCGGAAACTTACAGGGCGCGCACGGCCGCTGCGGGGTTGTAGTTCGGGCCTTCCACAATGCGCTCGAAATAGGACAAGTGCGCAGGACTGCCTTCCGGCCAGCTTGCCCGAAAACGTTCTATCCAGCGCGCGTGATCGTAATCCACGGCGACGGCGTCGACATAGGCCGCACCGATGCGCGTGCCGTAGAGCGCGTTCGCCGCGGGTCGCGATGCGATTCGCGTCACAAGCCCGTATCGTGTGCCGCGGAAGTTCGGCATGCCGGCAGCGCCGTTATTGAAAAGCGCGCAGCGACCGGCCGGTGTTTCGAAGTCGAGCGCAACAGGCAGACACGTATGGCTCGACGCGATAACACGAACGCGGGCGGCAGCGATATGGGACAGCAGGCGCCGGATGCCCTCCGGCCGGCGGAGCTCGTGCTCCGAATAGGCCCACCCCGCAAGCGACTCCGCATCGCCGTGCACGATGGCTATGCGTATGCCGGCAACTTCGACGACCATGTGCATGGGAAGCGCACCGAGCTGCTTGCGCAAGGTGGGAGCTGCCCGTGCGGTTTCGCGCAAACGAGCCAGAATCGCGTTTGATCGATCGACCTCTTCATCGCTGACCTTTTGCGGATAGGCACAGCCGCAACCTGCGCCAATGTCGTCGTGCGCGAGCTCGGTTTCGACGTTGCCCCGAAGCGCGATGTTCCGCATCACGAGGTCGTTGATGGCGGCGAAGTCGTAAGCGTCCGTGTTGAACCAGTTGAAGTCCCCGTTGAAGACGAGCACTCCGCGGCAGGGATCATCATGAGCGATCTCGAGAATGCGCGCGAGCGCATAAGGATTTCCGTAGACGCCGCCGGCGATGTACAGCGTCTCTGCCTGCAGCTCGGCATCGCGCGCCAGTGTGGAGGGCGAGTAGCGATAGGAGAGTGGACACGTGCGGCCCGGCTGCCGCTCGCTCGCAGTGCCGCCGAAACTGCTCATGCCACGCGCGATTCGGACGCCGCGCGCGCGCCCGCGGGGCCTCTCCCCACGCGCTGCCACGCGAGCGGCAGCAAAAATCCCGCGAAGCAGATGACGAGGCCGTACACGTTTGCGCCGAGCAGCAACGCGTACTTGCCGTCACCGATGGCCCAGGAGGGCGGGACAGCGTTCGATGCGACCAGGACGCCCAGTGCGACGCCCGGCCAGAAGGCGAGGTGAAAGCTCCAGGGGGAAAATCTGACGAGCGGCGCGAGCAGGAATATCGGTGCGAGGCCCATCACCATCGTGCCGCTCACTGTGGTGGCTTTGAGAATGTCCGTGCCGGCGATCATCGGCAGGTTCCCGAGCACGGCAAAGGCGACCATCGTCCACATACCTACCAGGATCGCACGGTTACCTGGCGTGCGGCCGGCGAGCAGCGGCAGCTCGTGCCCGACCGCTTTGGCGACCGATGCGAAGGTCGAATCGACCGTCGAGCCCGCGGCCATGATCATCACGAGCGTCATCAGCAGGTAGGGAGCGATGCCGAACGCGAGGGCGACTTCGCCCGGCATGTTGTCGCCAGCAGGCAGCCCTTCGATTTTCGCGTGCACGCCAACCAGGCTGAACGCGAAGATGCAGATGAAACCCAGCACGCCGGCGACGATCATCGCGCGCAGCATCGTTTTCTCCCGTGTGATGAAGCCGCGGTCGGTGAGCACGGGATCGTGAAAGGGATACGACAAGATCTGCAGGAGCGCGACGAGGAGGAGATCGACGCCCGCGCCCATGCGGAATTCGCCGACTGACATCAGTTGCGGCAAGCCGTGCTTCGGAAGAACGATGAAGAGCACGATCGCCATCACGATGACGAACACGAGCGACTGGATCACGTCCGTCACGATCGAGGAGCGCAACCCGCCTTTCAGGCTGTAGAACAGCGAAGCTGCGGTGAAAAGGAACGCGGCGGCGATGAAGGTCCAT
>DASRIK010000474.1:0-3222 GCA_035650035.1 Burkholderiales bacterium
CGGCGGGCTGAGAGGCACTGTCGTATTCACGCATTGGGCGCTCCGCAATCTTTCGCTCGTCCGGTGCGATGACTCGGAAGGTGAGATCAGCGTCGATGTCGGCGTCGCAAGTCCCAAAGTCGCGCGGTTCGCGGCGCTTCACGGTCTCGCCGCGGCGGAATTCCTTGCCGGCATTCCCGGAACGATCGGCGGCGCGCTCGCCATGAATGCCGGTTGCTATGGCGGTGAAACATGGACGCTCGTCCGCGATGTCACGACCATCGATCGCTCAGGCAATCTGCGGCGGCGCACACCGGCCGAGTACCACGTCGCATACCGAACCGTGCAATTGCGCGCGCACGAGAGTGCGCCTGTCCTCCCGCATCGAGCGGAGCTCACCGGCGCCGAGGAGTGGTTTGTCTCCGCAACCCTCTTACTGCCGCGCGGCGACGGCGCGGAGGCACGGCAAAAGATTCGCGAGCTTCTCTCGAAGCGCATCGCGAGCCAGCCGCTCGGTGAGCCGAACGCCGGATCGGTTTTTCGCAATCCACCGGACAACTATGCCGCGCGGCTCATCGAGGACTGCGGTCTCAAAGGTCGCGCTCTCGGCGGGGCTCTCATTTCGCCGAAGCATGCGAACTTCATCGTGAATACCGGGAATGCGACTGCCGGCGAGATCGAGGCGCTGATCCAGCTCGCGCAAAGCTGCGTGAAACAGAAATTCGCTGTGGATCTCGAACGCGAGGTCCGGATTATTGGAGAGGCGAAATGAGCACCAGTCCGGCGTCACCACAGTCGTTCGGCAAAGTCGCAGTGCTGCTCGGCGGCCGCAGCGCCGAACGCGACGTTTCGCTGAAGAGTGGAAACATGGTTCTCGAGGCGCTGAAGCGACGCGGCGTGAACGCGTACGCTTTCGATCCGAGGGATCAGGGCCTGGAGCAGTTGATCGCGCAACGGTTCGATTGCGTGTTCATCGCACTGCACGGGCGTTTCGGCGAGGACGGCACCGTGCAGGGCGCACTCGAATATCTCGGTGTGCCTTACACCGGCAGCGGCGTCATGGCGAGCGCGCTGGCGATGGACAAGTTTCGAACGAAGCTCATGTGGCAGGCTGCCGGCGTGCCGACACCCCGCTTCGAATTGCTCACGACACAAAGCGATTTTCCCGGCGTAGGAAATCGACTGGGGTTGCCGCTCATGGTGAAGCCCGCGCGTGAGGGCTCGAGCATCGGCATGAGCAAAGTAACGAGCGTCGAGAAGATCCAGCCCGCTTTCGAGCTCGCTATACAACACGACGAGGTGGTGATCGCCGAAAGCTTCGTCGACGGCGTGGAGGTGACGGCCGCGATCCTCGACGGCGAAGCCCTGCCGCTCATCCGTCTCGAGACACCCCGCGTCTTCTACGACTACGAGGCGAAATATTTAGCGAACGACACGCGTTACATCTGTCCTTCCGGGCTGCCGGCTGCGCAGGAGCAAGCGATCCAGGAGCAGGTGGTGCGCGCTTTCAAACTGGTCGGCTGCAGCGGCTGGGGAAGAGTGGACGTGATGATCGACAAGGCAGGGCAGCCGTATCTGCTCGAAGTGAACACGATACCGGGCATGACGGACCACAGTCTCGTGCCGATGGCCGCGCGGGCGCGCGGCATCGAGTTCGACGAGCTGTGTCTGCGCATCCTGGCGACCGCGCATGTGGGATAGACCCGATCGCCTCAACCGCGCGGCAAACCTGCTGATCGCAGCGGCAGGTCTGATGATCGCGTACGCCGTGATCTGGGTTGCCATACACCTCCCCGTGTTCGCGCTGCGTCATGTGGACGTGCTCGGCGACACTCGCCACGTCACGCGCGCGCAGGTGGAGAGCATCGTCAAGCTGGGACTCACCGGCACCTTCTTTACGGTCGACTTGCAGGGCATGCGCACGGCTTTCGAGAAGCTCCCATGGGTGCGGGAAGTAAGGCTACGGCGGCATTGGCCGGATCGGCTCGAAGTGCGGATTACCGAGCATGTCGCGCTCGCACGCTGGGGTAATGCTGCGCTCGTCAACACGCAAGGCGAGATTTTCCAGGCGGCGTACGACGGGAAGCTTCCCGTGTTCGTCGGGCCCCCCGGCACGTCGAAGGAAATGGCGATCCAGTACGAGTTCTTCCGCCGAAACCTGGCGGCGATCCAGGCGAAACCCGTCGTCGTGCAACTCACGGCAAGGCGCGCGTGGCAGACGAAGCTCGACAACGGCCTCACTCTCCAGCTCGGCCGCGACGACATCGAAGCGCGGCTCGCGCGATTCATCGCCGTGCACGAACGCACCGTCGGGGCGCTCGCACGCCGCATCGAATACGTCGATCTCCGCTACCCCAACGGTTTCGCCGTGCGGATATCGGAGCTCAAGGGGGCGCCGCTGCCTGACGGCGCGGCGGGCAAGCGGACAGTTACGAGAAAGAGCGCCGCCAGGCGCCTGGAGGGTGACTTCGCGACGAAGCGCTTCGACATGGGTGAGGACAGGCTGCACGAGGGAGCGGCGTAGGTCTTATGAGTAAAGGGCGGGACAACAAGAAACTGGTCGTGGGGCTCGACATCGGCACTTCGAAAATCGCGGCCATCGTCGCCGAGATCAAGCCGGAAGGCGGCTTCGAAATCATCGGCATGGGCAACTGCCCGGGGCGCGGGCTGAAGAAGGGCGTGGTGGTCAACATCGAGACGACAGTGCACGCGATTCAGCGCGCATTGGAAGAAGCCGAGCTCATGGCGGACTGCAAGATCCGCGAGGTGTACACGGGTATCGCCGGGAGCCACATCAAGAGCTTCAACTCGCAGGGGATGGTGGCCATCAAGGACAAGGAAGTCGGCCAGATGGACATCGATCGTGTGATCGAGACCGCGAAGGCGGTTCAGATACCGAACGATCAGCAGATCCTGCACATCCTCAACCAGGAATTCATCATCGACGGCCAGGAGGATGTGCGAGAGCCGCTCGGGATGTCCGGCGTGAGGCTCGAAGTGAAGGTGCACATCGTGACGGGTGCAGTCTCCGCCGCACAGAACATCATCAAGTGCGTGCGTCGGTGCGGCCTCGAAGTGAGCGACCTGATCCTCCAGCCGCTTGCCTCGGCCATGGCGGTGGTGTCCGAAGACGAGAAGGATCTCGGGGTCGCGCTCGTCGACATCGGCGGCGGCACGACGGACCTTGCGATATTCACCCATGGCGCGATTCGTCACACAGCAGTCATTCCGATCGCGGGGGAC
>DASRIK010000475.1:0-12595 GCA_035650035.1 Burkholderiales bacterium
AGCCAGAGTGGGTGAAACATCGCGTGAAGCTCAGTGCCCGCGGTTTGATACATGAGCCGCCGTGCCTGGAAAAGCCGCCGAAACCACGGATCGCAATGCGTCCACGTACTGCACATGATCAATCGATGGACGCGCTCCGGCTGCTCGACGGCGAGCGTCTGACCGATCGCGCCCCCGGTTGAAAGCCCGACGATGTGAGCGCGCGCGATGTCGAGCGCGTCCATGAGCTGCGCGAGCTCGACGGCCATCTGATCCACCGAGAACTCGCGCTGGACACGGTCGCTCTCGCCCGTGCCGCGCTGATCGTAGGTGATGACACGAAAGTGTCGGCTGAAGACCGGCACCTGAGGCTGCCAGTAGCGGCCGACGCCGTTCAGCCCGCTCACGAAGACGAGGGGAGCGCCTCGTCCCGCTTCTTCGTAATGAATCTCCCCGCCGGCGACTTCTACCTTGGGCATCAGCGCTCTCCTCTTTTTTTCCGCACGTGCCTTATCGTAGCATCGGGCACCCGGCTGAAATCCATTGCGATCCCGTGAAGCTGTTCATTGCTCTTGCTGTATGCGCCGCATGCGTTCTGCCACCCGCGCACGCCCAAACCTACCCCGTAAAGTCGGTGAGGATCATTTCGCCGTACCCACCCGGCGGGCTCGGTGAAGGAGCTCATCGGGATTGCACGAGCGCAGCCGGAGAAGCTCACTTATGGATCGGGCGGTAGCGGATCGTCCAGTCACCTCGCGGCCGAACTGTTCAAGGCGATCGCGCGCGTGGACCTGCTGCATGTCCCCTACAAAGGCGCAGGCCCGCAATGGTCGACGTGATGGGCGGGCACGTCGACCTCATGTTCGGTGCCGCGGGACTCGCCGAATCGAAGGCCGGTAAAGTACGCGTGCTCGGGGTCACGAGCGCGAAACGGTCCCAGGCTGCGCCTGACGTGCCGACACTCACCGAAAGTGGCGTGCCGGGTTATGAAGCAACCGTCTGGTTCGGTTTGCTTGCGCCGGCCGGCACGCCGGCTGCGATCGTCACGCGCCTGTCGCAGGCCATTCAGAAGGTGCTCACTCAACCGCGCATGCGCGAACAGTTCATTACGACCGAGATGACGCCCGGCACGCCGGAAGCATTCGAGGCGCACATTGCGCGAGAGATCCCGAAATGGCGCAAAGTGGTGTCCGCGGCCAGGATACCGATGGAGTGACGCGAATGAAGATCGCCGTGATCGGTGCAGGCATCGGCGGACTCGCGGTCGCCTCGCTACTCGCGCGCGCCGCACACGACGTGCACGTTTTCGAGCAGGCGCCCCGCTTCGCTCGCATCGGCGCCGGAATCCAGATGGCGCCCAACGCTGTGAAAGTGCTCCGCGGCATCGGCGTGGAAGAGCGCGTACGCGCGGTCGCGTTCCAGTCCGCAGTCGCGTTGAGCCGCGAATGGAACACCGGCGAGATCACGAGCGAGCTCAAGCTCGGACGCGAGGTGGAAGCGCGCTACGGAGCGCCTTACCTGTATCTTCACCGGGCCGATCTCCATGGAGCGCTTCTCTCGGTCGTGCCGCCGCACAGTCTTCATCTCGGCATGAAGCTCGTCGGCATCGATCGTGACTGCGATGGCGTCGCGCTCACCTTCGCGGACGGCTCGCGTACGACCGCCGACATGGTCATCGGGGCGGACGGCGTGCACTCGTTGATTCGCGAAACGCTGCTCGGGCCGGAGCAGCCTCGATTCACCGGCCGCGTCGCGTATCGCACCACGTTCCCGGCATCGCGCCTCGGATCCTCACGCGTGACGCCGGCAAGAACGAAGTGGTGGGGTCCCGATCGCCACATGGTCATCTACTACGTCACTGCCGGCCTCGACGAGCTCTACTTCGTCACGAGCGCGGTTACGACGCGTGGACAGCGCCCTTAGGCAGTCCGACCGCTGCTTAGAGCGGCGGGCGATCAATCGATCTTGGCACCGGAGATTTTCACGACCTTCGCGTACTTGTCGAAGTCTCTGCGTATGAGTGCGCCAAACTCCGCGGCATTCGCCGAGCCCGGCTCCGCACCCTGTGTTTCGAGCGCGCCGCGTGTTTCCGGCGCATTGATGACTTTCGCAAACGCATCGCTCACTCGCGCAAGCACCGCCTTCGGCGTGTTCGTGGGCGCGAGCAGGCCAAACCATGTGATCGCCTCGTAGCCGGGCACACCCGCCTCGCTGATGGTCGGCACGTCCGGCAGCTGCGCCGCGCGTTTTGCGCCGCCCACGCCGAGCGCGCGGATACGGTCGGCCTTCACGTGAGCGAGCACCGGCGGGATCGAGTTGAACATCATGCTCATGTGCCCGGCGAGCACGTCGCTCACGGCCTGCGGCGCGCCTTTGTAAGGGACATGCGTGATGGTCACGCCGGCCATGCTCTTGAAGAGCTCCATCGCAAGGTGATTCGCCGCGCCGTTACCGGCTGATGCGTAGTTGAGCTTCCCGGGTTGCGCTTTCGCGAGCGAGAGGAGCTCTTTCACGGTCTTCGCGGGCAACGAAGGATGTGTGATCAGCATGAAAGGATTGCTCGCGATGAGCCCGATCGGCGTGAAAGCTCGCTGCGGGTCATAGCCCAGCTGCTTGTGCATGTGCGGGAGAATGGCGAGCGGCCCCGGGCTGCTTACCAGCAGCGTATAGCCGTCGGCGGCCGCTTTTGCGGCAGTCTCGGTGCCGATCATGCCGCCGGCACCGCCGCGGTTATCGACGACGAGCGGCTGGCCGAGCACTCTGGACATCCCGGTGGTGATCATTCGTGCCATCACGTCGGGTGTCCCGCCTGCAGGCACGCCCACGATCACGCGGATCGGGCGATCGGGGTAATTCTGTGCGACTGCGGCGGGTGTGCCGACCAAGCACGCCAGTACCACGACGATCGATAGCTTCTTCATCTCGCCTCCTCCTGCCGAATTATGAGCTATGCTTTCGCCCAATCCAAAGAGGAGCGGAACATGGCAACGGAGAAAGGCGAGCTGGCAGGAAAAGTCGCGCTGGTGACAGGCGGCGCACGCAACATCGGACGCGCGATATCACTCGAGCTCGCGGCGGCAGGCGCGGCAGTGGCGGTGAACACGCGAGGCTCGATCGAAGACGGCGAGCGCGTGGTGCAGGAAATCCGCAACGGCGGCGGACAGGCGGAGCTCTTCATCGCGGACATCGCGGATGCCGGCGCCGCGAGATCGATGGTCGCGAACGCGATGAAACGCTTCGGACGCATCGATTTTCTGATCCTCAACGCGTCAGTACGCACCGAGCGGCCTTTCCTCGAGCTTTCGTACGAAGAGTGGCGCACGCCGCTTTCGATCACGCTCGACGGCGCGTTCTATCTTGCGCAGGCGTGCATCCCGTCGATGATCCAGAACGGCGGCGGCGCCATCGTCACGCTCGGCGGCATGGTTTCGCTGTCGGGTGCGAAACGGCGCGTTCACGGTTCGGTGGCAAAACACGGCCTCGTTGGTTTCACACGCGGCATCGCGCGAGAGTTCGCGGAAAACAACATCCGGGCGAACTGCATCGCACCCGGTACGATGGATACCGTGCACGGACCAGGACGCGCGCCGCGGCCCGGGGATGAAAACATTCCGATGAAGCGCAAGGGCGCACCGCAGGAAATCGCGACGACCGTGCGATTCCTGTGCGGCCCCGGATCGAGCTACATCACGGGCCAGACGCTGCAGGTGAACGGCGGCGTGATGATGTTCTAAAGTCGGGGATGCTGCCAGCCGAGCCACTCGCAGATGCCGCGGCCCATGAGCCACGCCTTGTCTTCATCGGCGAGCCACGGCATCTCTTCGGTCACCATCGTAACGACCTGACGATAGCTCCCCGGCGCGAGCTTCGTCATATCGGTCCCCCAGAACACTCGCTTCGGCCCGAACGCGTCGATGACCTTGCGCAGGTGCGTGTGGACGCTCCTGTGGGGGTAGGCTTCCGTCGTGTAATGCGGTAGGGACGTCGCTTTCACGGCGACGTTGGGAAGCGCCGCGAGCTTCGCGAGCTCGTCGAGGTGTGCGAACGCTTCAGCGTCTTTTTTGCCGCGCGGGACGCTGAGATGATCCAGCGTCAGCTTCAGGCCGGGGTGGCGCTGCCCAACCGCCGCGATTACAGGCAGCAGCCGCGGCGGCACGAGCACCATGAGCGGCACACCGTGCTTTTCGGCTTCGCTCCAGAGCCAGTCGAGGTGCCCTTCCGTCAGCAGCGGTTCCATCTGCGGTGTATGAAACGTGAACCGCAGGCCCAGCATGCCGGGCTGGTTGCGCCATCGTGAAATCATCGACCGCGACTCCGGCGCCGTCGGATCGAGCCGTCCCATCACGGCGAACCGCGTGGGATGCAGGCGAGCGGCTTCCAGGCCCAGGTCGTTGCGATCGCCTTCCCAGCCGGGCGGTACGATGATGACCGCGTCGACGCCGGCGGCATTCATTTCGGCAAGCAGGTCATCGGCGGAGAAAGGCTGGGGCCGATGCGGCGCATGCCGCGCCGGCCACGGACGCTCGGGCGTGCTGGCGGCCCAGATGTGCACTTGAGAATCGACAATCAGCATGGGTATTCCCCGGATCAGAAAACTCAACCTTCTATAGCGCATTAAGCGCATCGAGCACCTTGCGCTCGAGCACGATGCCTTCCTCCAGACGCCGCGCGCGCTCGCGCCGCGCGCGCTCCGAGGGAATTCGAATCTCGTCTACGCCGGGCTGGCGCGGCGTTGCCTTGATCTTGCGCACGAGCTCCGACATCTGCGTTTCGAAGTCGCCGCCCGGGAGCATGATCTTCGGATCGAGCACCCAGAAGAGAAACCCGTAATCCTGAACTTCGCCGCGCGCGAGCGCTGCGCCCGCCAGAAGCCCCAGCGCCTGCACTGCGAATGACAGGCCATAACCTTTGTGCCCGCCAAATGCCGCAACACCCCCGCGGAGCGTCGCCGCGGCGTCGCACGTCGCGCGGCCGGTCTCATCGAAACCGATACCCTCGGGCAGCGGATGCCCAAGCTGGGCATGGAGCATCACGTCGCCCCACATGAGCGCGGCCGTGCCCATGTCGAAGATGACAGGGCGGTCCTTCGAGGGGAAGCCGAAGCAGATAGGATTCGTGCCGAGCGCCGGACGTGCGGCGCCCGGCGGCAATACGCGCGGCTTCGCACTGGCGACGTGCAGCGCCACGAAACCCTCGCGCACGATTTTTTCCACGAAGTATGCGTTGCGACCGCTGTAGTAGCTGTTGTAGGCCCCGACGGACGCCATTCCATGCTCGCGCGCTTTCGCGATCGCGACCTCGGCCGCTTTGTACGCGACGATATACCCGACGTGATTTCCGCCATCAATCAATGCGGAGGCCGGCGTCTCATGCACGATTTTCAGCGGGGTGCGCGATTGCCTCGTCTTTTCGTCGCCCGCGATCGCGAGAATCCGCGGCAGACCGGCGAAACGGTAGCCGCTCAGCGCATTGTCGACGAGCTGATCGACGATGATCCGCGCGTGCTCGCCGCTGTAACCGATGCGCTGGAGCGCGCGCTCGCCGATTGCAGTGGCCTCGGCGACCGATAGACGCACCGTTTCAGATGTGTCTGCATCGAGCAGCTCGGCTGCCGCGTTTTCGGGTTCGATCTTCTTTGTCATCTTTTTGTCACTTCTTCTCGTCACTCCTTACCGTCACTCGTCACCCACCACTCGTCAGTGTTTCTTGAGGTGCTTGTCGAAATACGCCATGAACGTCTCGAATGCCTGCTTCTGCACCGCATCGGGCTCGAACGAGCCATCGCCACGCCGGTAGAGATAGGGATAGCCGTGGTCCGGATGGTCCATGCTCACCCACGTGCTGTCCTTGCCGGCCTCGAGCATCCACTCGTGCGCGAGCTGGAATATTCCTTGCAAGTGATCGCGATCGCGGCCGATGTGCAGTATGGGTGTCCTGATGCGTCTGATACGCTCCATCGCTCTCGCCTTGTCCGCATTTTTTCTGACGAGCTCCTTGTCCTGATATTGCAGCACGCCGTCTTTCCGGGGCGCTTCCGGCCCGGTGTTCACGCAGAGAAACTCATGCGACGCGCCTTCGATCGCGACTCCGCACGTGAAGCTCGTTTCCGCTGCGACTTTGAGAATCATCTCGCCGCTATGGCTCACGCCGATACAGCCGACCGCGTCCGCTTTCACGTACGGCACCGTTCTGAGATACGCAAGGATCGAGATCATGTCGTCGGAGTCGAGCGAGGGCGACGATTTGAGCGTACGCCCTTCGCCACTCACGTCGTCGCCGATGTTGCGTGCACGCCCGACCTGGTTGTAGAGATGCGGGATCTCGTTGCGATACGTCACGTAGGCGACCGCGTATCCACGCGCGATCATGAGGTCCTGCATCGAGGCGAGCCGCTCCACCTGGGTCTCGACATGCGGCAGGCCGCCGCGGCCGTTTCCGCGTCCGATCGTGATCAGCGGGAACGGTCCGTTGCCTTTCGGTTTGCGAATGGCGACCGAAACGTAAATCTCGTCCCGCGTGAGCACGAACGCGTAATCGACCGGAATATCCGACCCGCGCACGGTTTTGGTGATGACGTAGCCGTGCGGAGGAAGCTCTGCGGCAACGGGCGCGTGTGGATCCGCGCCCGGCGTAAGCGTCTGGCTCATGAATGTCCCCATTTGTGGAGACGGCGTGAACGCGGGGCAATCCCGGCGCGCCGTCATATTCGACCGTCCGCATATAATAGCGCCTCCCTCCGATCGGATTCCGCTTTCCCCGATGAGCCTTGCGAAGTCGTTCGATGATCCGGCACGCCCCGCGTGCTCGCTGCGCACGTGTCTAGCGGCGCTCGCGTGCGCGGCTCTGGTCGTCGCGGGCTGCGGAAAAGAAAACGACAGCGGGGCGAAGAAAAAAGACGCCGCAGGCGCTCAGGGTCCGATTCCGGTCACCGTCCGCCATGTGCAACCTCAGCGTGTGCCCATTACGCTGGAAGCCGTCGGCCAGGCCGAAGGCTCGCGTGAAGTCGAAGTTCGCGCGCGCGTATCCGGCATTGTCGAAAAGCGGCTGTATTCAGAAGGGGCGCCTGTGAAGGCTGGCGCCGTGCTTTTCGTGATCGACCGTGCGCCTTACGAGCTTGCAGTCGCGCAAGCCAAAGCAGCACTCTCGCAGGAGCGGGCACGTCTCGATCTCGCCGTGCGGGAAGCCGAGCGCCTCAAAATGCTCGCAGGTGCGCGCGCGATCAGCCAGCGCGAGTACGATGAAGCGCAGTCGTCGGTGAAACAGGTGACCGCGGCGATCGAAGGCGCGCAGGCGAAGCTCTCGGAAGCACAGCTGAATCTTTCGTATACGAACGTCCACGCGCCGATACGCGGCATCACCGGCCGCGCGCTGCGCTCCGAAGGCAGTCTCGTCACCGCCAATACGGAGAACGCGCTGCTTACGACCCTCACGCAGGTCGATCCCATCTGGGTGCGCTTCTCGGTGGCGGAGCCCGATTACGAACGCGTCCGCGGCGGCGAGAAGACGGCGCAGGTGAAGATCCTGAGAGACGATGGCAGCACCGCGGCCGCCAACGGCCGATTGAACTTCGCAGGTTCTACCGTCGATCCCAAGCTCGGCACGGTGCAGCTTCGCGCGGAATTTCCAAATCAAACCCAGGCATGGATGCCGGGGCAGTTCGTGAAAATAAACGTTATCGCCGGCGAGCAACAGGCGTTTCTCGTGCCGCAGGCTGCGGTCGTTCAGACCGAGCAGGCACGCTCCGTATGGGTCGTTCATGAAGGCGGCAAGGTGGCGCTGCGTCCAGTACAGACCGCCGGCTGGTACCAAAACGACTGGGTCGTCACCGGCGGGCTCAAGCCCGGAGAAGCTGTCGTGGTCGACAATCTGATGAAGATGCGGCCCGGCGTCGCCGTCCAGCCGCAGACCGACGCGCCCAGGCAGGCCGACGCGGGCACCCCACCGGCTGCTGCCGCGGCAGGGGACAAGAAGGGCAGCGCGACTTCCGTCCGCTGACCGGCACCGCACACGCATGGCCAACTTCTCGCGATTCTTCATAGAGCGCCCGATCTTTGCGAGCGTGCTCGCGATCATCATCACGCTCGCAGGACTGGTGGCGTCCTTCGTCCTGCCGGTTTCACAGTATCCCGAGATCGCGCCGCCCACGGTCACGATCACTTCGAGCTATCCCGGCGCAAGCGCCGAGACGCTTGCGAAAACGGTGGCCGCGCCGATCGAGGAACAACTCTCGGGCGTGGAAAATTTGATCTATTTCACCTCGAGCGCCGCGGCGGACGGCAGCGTCGGCATCACCGCGACGTTCGAAGTCGGCACCGACGTCGACAAAGCGGTGTTCCAGCTGAACAACCGTGTCCAGATCGCGCTACCGAGGCTTCCTGAAGAAGTGCGGCGTAACGGCGTCATCGTTCAGAAACGCTCGAACGACATCCTGCTCGTCATCGGCCTGCAGTCTCCAAAGGGTTCCCGCACGACCACTTTCCTCGCGAACCACGCGCAAGTGAACCTGATCGACGAGCTGAGGCGCATTCCGGGTGTCGGCGACGTGACGCTCTTCGGCTCCGGTTATTCGATGCGCATCTGGCTGCAGCCGGACAAGATGGCGCGTCTGGGGGTCACGCCCACGGACGTCGCAAACGCGGTGCGTGCGCAGAACGCGCAATATGCGGCCGGCAGGGTCGGCGCCGAGCCTGCGCCCCCGGGGCAGGCACTCAACTACACGGTCACCGCCCGCGGACGGCTGGTGAGTCCCGAAGAATTCGGCAGCATCGTGGTGCGTGCCGCGGGGCCGAGCGGGGTTCTGCGCATCAGGGACGTTGCGCAAGTGGAGCTCGGCGCACAGACGTACGATGTTTCGACGACGGTAGACGGAAATCCGGCCGTCGGCATGGCGGTGTTCCTGCAGACGGGCGCCAATGCGCTGGAGGTCTCTTCCGCCGTCAAGACGCGCATGACCCAGCTGAAGACGGCTTTTCCCGAGGACGTCGATTACCTCATACCGTTCGATACGACGCGTGTGGTCGAGGCATCCATACACGAAGTCGTGATCACGATCGCGGAAGCGGCGGCTCTGGTGATACTGGTCGTGTTCGTTTTCCTGCAGCACTGGCGCGCGACGCTGATTCCGATGCTGGCCGTTCCGGTCTCACTGATCGGCACGTTCGCCGGGTTGTATGCCCTCGGCTTTTCGATCAATACGCTGACGCTCTTCGCGATGGTGCTCGCGATCGGCATCGTGGTGGACGACGCTATCGTCGTGCTGGAGAACGTCGAGCGCCTGATGCGCGAAGAGAAGATGACCGCGAAGCAGGCCTCGATCGAAGCCATGCAGGAAGTGTCCGGCGCCGTGCTCGCGATCGTGCTCGTGCTGTGTGCGGTCTTCATTCCGGTCGCGTTTCTTGGCGGGATCGCCGGCGTTCTCTACAAGCAATTCGCCGTCACCGTCGCGATCGCTGTCGTTATCTCCGGTGTGGTGGCGCTCACGCTCACGCCCGCGTTGTGTGCGCTGCTGCTCAAGCCCGGGGATCACGAATCGCGGCTGTTTCGCCCTTTCAATGTCGGATTCGCCAAGCTCACGCAGACTTTTCTGTCGTTCGTGAACCGCTCGCTTCGCCACGCCGTGATCTCGGCTTTGCTTTTTGTCGGGGTGATCGCGCTTGCCGTGCTGCTTTTCATGCGCGTGCCGACGAGCTTCGTGCCCACGGAAGACCAGGGCTATATCATCAGCTCGATCATCCTGCCGGATGCGGCGACTTTGCAGCGCACGGCCCGCACCGGGGCGCAATTTCAACAGCGCCTCGCCAAGGAGCCTGCGATCGATCATATGTTCGTCGCGCCAGGGCGCGATTTCATCGGCGGCGGTAACAAGCCGAATGCCGCGACGAGCTTCATCCTGCTCAAGCATTGGGACGACCGCGAAAAGACGGCGCCGCAGCTTGCGGCGGAAATAACGCGCATGGGCATGTCCTTTCCCGACGGCGTGGCCGTTGCGTTCAACCCGCCTGCCATACGGGGTCTCGGCACGGCAGGCGGCTTCGAAGTTTACGTACAGGCGCGCGCAGACTCTGATCCGCGAAGGCTCGCACAGAATCTGCAGGGGTTCACCGCCGCGCTCGCCAAGCATCCCGACCTGCAGGGTATCAACACGTTCTTCCGGCCGACCGTGCCGCAGCTTTTCGTCGAAGTGAATCGCGAGCAGGCGATGTCGCTCGGCGTGCCCGTGCCGGATGTATTCGACGCGCTGCAAAGCACGATCGGGCCGTTCTACGTGAACGACTTCAACATGCAGGGCCGCACTTACCGCGTGCAGTTGCAGGCGGCGGCGCCTCATCGCGCGCAACCCGACGACGTCGGCCAGGTCCACGTGCGCTCCAATACCAGCGGGGAAATGATTCCGCTGAAAGCGCTGATACGCACGTCGAGCATTACGGGACCCGAACAGGTCGAGCGCTACAACGGGTTCCTCGCAGCGAAAGTGCTCGGCAGCGGGAAGCCGGGAGTCAGCTCGGGTCAGGCGATCGCAGCAGTGGAAGCGATGGCGGCACAGTCGCTGCCCGAAGGCTACACGATCGAATGGACCGGGCAGGCGTTTCAGGAGAAGCGTACCGGGCGCGCATCGCTTTTCGCCTTCGGCTTCGCAATCGTGATGGTGTATCTGATACTTGCTGCGCTCTACGAGCGCTGGCGCTTGCCAGGCGCAGTCGTGCTCGCGGTGCCTTTCGCTGTCCTGGGCGCGCTCTTTTTCGTCTGGCTCCGCGGAATGGAAAACGACATCTATTTCCAGATCGGCCTCGTCGTGCTCATCGGTCTCGCGGCGAAGAACGCGATCCTGATCGTGGAGTTCGCGCAGCAGGGCTTGCTCGCGGGCATGCGTCCGGTGGATGCGGCGCTGCAGGCAGCGCGGCTGCGCTTCCGGCCGATCGTGATGACATCGCTTGCATTCGTGCTCGGCGTGCTGCCGCTGGCGATCGCAACCGGTGCAGGCGCTGGTGCGCGGCGCTCGATGGGTACCGGCGTCGTCGGTGGAATGCTGGCCGCAACATTCGTGGCGACCGTGTTCGTACCGCTTTTCTTCGTGTGGCTCGCACGGCGGCAGAAGATGGGTGAGAAAGCGGCGCCCGAAGCGGAGCCCGCGGGAGAAGCGCGATGATAAGGACTCCTTCAGGGGGAAGGTTGGCATGGAGGTGGTGCCGCGTCGCGACGACACTCGCGCTTCTCGCCTTTACCCTCTCCGGCTGCAAAATGCTCGGCCCGGACTTCAAGCTGCCGTTCGTCAATCTTCCGAAAAAATTTCCGGAAGCCGAAGTCAGCACGGCAGCAGCGGCCACGATCGCCGCTCCTGCAAACTGGTGGCTGTTGTACGGCGATGGCACACTCGACAAGCTCGTGGCCGTCGGCCTGCAGAACAACGCGGAGGTGCGAATCGCGATCGCGCGCATCGAGGAAGCCGAAGCCGTCGTGCGTGAAGCCAATGCCGTTTCGCTTTTCCCGCAGGTAGAAGGAAATGCCGCCGCAGCCCGTTCGCGCTCGAGCACGCGTACGGGAACATTGCAGTCGGGCACAGGCGCCACGCGCAACAACTTCCAGCTTTCTGCCAGCACGTCCTTCGAGCTCGATTTCTGGGGCCGGCTCCGCCGCACGCGCGAAGCGGCCCGTGCGCAGTACTTCGCCACACGCTACGGCGCCGACGTGGTGGCGCTCACCCTCGCGGCCGGTATCGCACAGACGTATTTCAATGTGCGTTCCCTCGATGCGCAGATCATCGTTTCCGAAGAGACTTTGATCGCTGCGGGGGAATCGCTCGATATCGCGCGCAGCCGCGCACAGGCGGGCGTCACTTCCGACCTGGACTTGAATCAGTCCGCCGCGAATCGCGCCCAGGTGGCCGCGCAGCTGAAGGATCTTCAGCGGCAGCGGGCGGCAGCGGTCCATCAGCTGGGCGTGCTCACGGGCCTGCTGGATATCGAGGTGCCGCGCGGCGACGTGCGGCAGATTCCGACCCCGCCGATACCGCCCGCTGGCCTGCCTTCAGCGCTGCTGGAGCGGCGCCCCGATATTCGTGAAGCCGAAGCGAGCCTCGAGGCTGCCAATGCGCAGATCGGCGTTGCACGTGCCGCGCAGTTTCCGACCATCAGTCTGACGGGCGCATTGGGCGTGCAAAGTCGGGAGCTGTCGACGCTCTTCTCCGCCGGCGCCGGCATCTGGTCGATCGGCATCGGCGCAGTCGGACCGATCCTCGACTGGGGCCGCTATGCGGCGCGCACGGAACAGGCTGAAGCGCGCGCCCGGCAGGCTGCGCTCGCGTACGAAAAAACCGCGCAGACCGCGTTCCGCGAAGTGGCCGATGCGCTCTCGAACGTACGCCTTTCCGCGGAAGCCGAACAGGATTTGCGCGATCGCGTCGATCAGGCTCGCAATGCGTTGCGCCTGTCCACTCTCCGCTACGAGTCAGGGTATTCGGCTTACCTCGAAGTGCTCGACGCACAGCGCACGTTGAACGACGCGCAGCTCGCGCTCGTGCGAAATCGCCAGCAGTATCTCGCGTTCACGGTCGATCTCATGAACGCGCTGGGCGGCGGCTGGGTGCCCTATTAGGCCTCCCGGCCGGGCACCTCGCTGC
>DASRIK010000476.1:0-7399 GCA_035650035.1 Burkholderiales bacterium
GACGGCGCGCCGGTGTCCGCGGCGATTCTGGATTTCGCGCTGTACTTCTTTCACAACGCAAAAGCGCTCCTTGCCGCCAACACCGGGCCGTATTTCTATCTGCCCAAGATGGAAAGCCATCACGAGGCGCGGTTGTGGAACGATATTTTCGTCACCGCGCAGCGCGAGCTCGATGTCCCGCAGAAAACAATCAAAGCGACCGTGCTGATCGAGACGGTGCTCGCCGCATTCGAAATGGACGAGATCCTCTACGAGCTTCGCGACCACTGCGTGGGTCTCAACATCGGGCGCTGGGATTACATCTTCAGCTGCATCAAGAAATTCCGATCGAACCGCGACTTCTGTCTGGCGGACCGCTCGCAGATCACGATGACCGCGCCATTCATGCGCGCGTATGCGCTGCTGCTCGTGAAGACGTGTCACAAGCGCCACGCCTTCGCGATGGGCGGCATGGCGGCGCAGATTCCGATCAAGAACGATCCGGTGGCGAACGAAGCTGCGTTGGAAAAAGTGCGGCTCGACAAGCTGCGCGAGGCAACGGACGGCTGCGACGGCACGTGGGTGGCGCATCCGGGGCTCGTCGGCATCGCCAAAGCCATTTTCGACGAGCACATGCCGACGCCGAACCAGATCCATCGGCAGCGCGACGACGTGAACGTCACGGCCGCGGACCTGCTCGATTTTCAGCCGGAAAATCCGATTACCGAGGCGGGCCTGCGGAACAACATCAGCGTCGGCGTGCAGTATCTCGGCGCGTGGCTCGCTGGAAACGGCTGCGTGCCGGTGTTCAACCTGATGGAGGACGCCGCGACGGCCGAAATTGCACGCTCACAGCTCTGGCAGTGGATCCGCAGCCCGAAAGGCGTGCTCGACGACGGGCGCAAAGTGACGAAAGCGCTCGTGCGTCAACTTCTGGCGGAGGAGCTTCCGAAAATTCTCGCGCTGCGTGGACCGGAAGCCTCGGCTGCCGGCAAATACGAGGACGCCGCGTGGCTCTTCGAGGAAATCACCACGCGCGACGAATATATCGAGTTCCTGACGCTGCCGGCGTACGAGTTCATCACTCAGCGCAATGTGCGCGTGTCGGCTTCGGAAGATCGGGGCGCGGAGAAGGCGGTCGCCTAGGCCCGGCTGTCATCGCGAGGAGCCGCAAGGGCGACGTGGCGATCCCGTGGCATGGAACACGCTGCACGCTGCAAAACGCTTCGCCGCCTCGCGGGCTCGCAATTGACGCCAGCGAGCATTACGCTGCCGCTTTTTCCCGCGCCGTCGCCGGAATGAGGTGCGAGAGCATGGCGGTCGCGTTCCGGTGGAGAATCTTCTGGCGCGCGTCCTCACCGATCTCGGCTTCGGCGAGTGCTTTTGCGGTCCAGTCCACGCCGAACGCGGTGCCGTCGGTGCCGCAGACGATGCGATCGGCGCCATATGTGCGTATGCCGGCCTCGATCGCGTGCGGGCCGAACGAGTTGCAGTCGACGTAGACCTGCGAACGGCGGAAGCGCACGGACGGAAGATCCTCGTGCGGCGAGTCGGTCATTGAGCGGTGATCCATGCGCTCGACCTCGTAAGGGATGTTGCCGCCGAGGTTGTGGACGTGAATGATCGCGTCGGGATACGGCGCGAGGAAGTCGGTCAGACACAGCGTCACCATCACCGACGACAGGCTCGCCTGCATGTCGAGCGTGCCGTTGCGGCGCCGCGCGTTATCCACATCGCTGGCAACGCGCGGGAACGCGTCCCCGGGCCGCGGTCCATAGTGAATGAAAAGCACGGCGCGGCGGCGATTCGCCACTTCGAGCAGAGGACGCATCTGCTCCGCGTCCTTGCGCGTGAGGAACGCGTTTGCGGGAATCTGCGCACCGATAAAACCCGGCAGGCCGAGCGCTCGTTCGAGCTCAGCGGCGGCCGCTGAAATATCGGTGAGCGGCAACGCGGCGTACGCCGCAAAGCGGCCTTCGTGCTCCTCGCAGATTTCCGACAGGCGGTCGTTCACGCGCCGGCACAGGGCAATCGACACTTCGGGCGGCTGCGCTTCGATCCAGCAGAAAGAGCCCAGAAGCGACAAAACGCTCATGCGCACACCCTGACGGTCCATTCTGGCGAGATACGTGTCCACATTGTCGAACGCCTCGGCGAGCGGCTCTTCGCCACCGCGCATTTTGAGCACCTCGAGGCCGTCATCGCGACGTACGATGCGCGGTTCACGAGTGCGCTCGCGGAGCTCGTTCATGACTTCGGCGGGCCTCCAGTGGGCGTGCATGTCGATCATGGCAATCTCCTTGGGTGGCGGCGTTTCGGATGATCATACGCCGTGAGTGGCATCGAGGATAATCGAAACTACAATCGTGCGGAGGAGGCTTCAGTTGAAGTCAGTGAGAGTCGTGGGCGCGTGCGCCGCGCTGTTGTGTGCCGGGGCAATGGCGCAGACGTATCCGGTCAAGCCCGTGCGCATCATCGTGCCGTACGCCCCGGGCGGTGCAGTCGACATCGTCGCGCGCGCCGTGGGCCAGGAGCTCACGAAACGGATCGGTCAGACCGTGCTCGTCGAAAACCGGACGGGCGCCGGCGGTAACGTCGGGTCGGAGGCGGTCGCGAAAGCGGCGCCGGACGGTTACACGCTGTTGATGGCCTCCCCGGCGAATACGATCAATCCCAGCCTTTATACCAGGATGCCATACGATCCGATGCGCGACCTCGTTCCCATCGTGCTGATCGGCTCGGTGCCCACGGTACTCATTGCGAACCGCTCGCTGCCGGTGCAAAACGTGAAGCAGCTCGTGGCGCTCGCGAAATCCCAGCCGGGTGCGTTGACCTATGGATCGGGCGGCAGCGGCACGACCGAGCATCTGGCAGGCGAAATGTTCAAGTCGGTTGCGCGTGTCGACATCCTGCACGTTCCATACAAAGGCGGCGCACAGGTGATCACGGACCTTCTCGGTGGCCAGATTGCGCTCATGTTCGTCAATCAACTGGCCGCGCTGCCCCATGTCACGGCGGGTAAATTGAAAGCGCTTGCCGTAGCCAGTGCGGAACGCTCGGAAGCACTGCCGCAGGTCGCGACGTTCGCCGAAGCGGGCTACCCGGAGCTCAAAGTGTCCGTCTGGTGGGGCGTCATGGGACCGGCAGCGATGCCGAAGGAGCTCGTCATGCAGCTCAATCGCGAAATCGGCGCGGCATTGTCTTCAGCCGAGATGAAAGAGCGACTTAAGACATTGAGCGCGCGCGCGATCGGCGGCACGCCGGAGGAGTTCGCGCGGTTTTTCGCCGAAGAAACGAAACGCTGGGCGCCGGTGGTCAAAGCCTCGGGCGCGCGCGTGGACTGATGCAAAACGCATCGCTTTATCCCTCGCTCCTCGCGCCGTTCACGCTCGCCGGCAAGCGGCTGCGGAACCGCCTCGTCCATGCGTCGATGACGACGATGATGGGCGAGAACGCGCGCGTTACCGACCGCCTCATCCAGTATCACGCGAACCGCGCGCGCGGCGGCGCGGCAATGATCGTCACCGAGCCGCTCAGCATGGCGCGGCATCAGGTGCTGCCCAACAAGGTCCGTGTCTGGAACGACGATGACGTCGACGGTCTGAAACGCTGGGCCGACGCGGTGGAGTCCGAAGATTGCCGTCTGCTGGGCCAGCTGCAGGATCCCGGCCGCGGCCGTCACGCACCCGGAAAGAATCCTGCGGCGGTGGGCGCATCGCCCCTGCCCGACGACATCAGCTGGACGGTCCCGCATGTCCTGAGCGGCGATGCCATTCGCCGCATCACGGCCGAATTCGCCGAGTCGGCGCTGCGCCTGCAGCGTTGCGGGTTCTCCGGCGTGGAGATCTCCGCGGGCCATGGACATCTCTTTCACCAGTTCCTTTCACCCTGGTCGAACACGCGCGACGACGAGTACGGCGGCGACATCGAAGGACGGACCCGGTTTCTGAGGGACCTGATCGATGCGCTGCGCGCGGAGTGCGGCCGCGAATTCATCGTAGGCGTAAAGCTGCCGGGGAACGACGGCGTTCGCGGCAGCATCGGGCCGGAAGAAGCGGCACGCATCACTCGACACATCACGCGCGCCGGAAACGTCGACTACGTCTGCTTCGCGCAGGGCAGTCACGCGCGCACGCTCGAGCTCCATGTGCCCGATGGCTACGGTCCGCGCACGCCGTACATGCCGCTCATCCGCGAGCTGCGCAAAGCGGCGTCGGCTGTGCCGGTCATCGCGCTCGGCCGCATCACGGATCCCGCCGAGGCGGATAGCATCATCGAACGCGGCGACGCCGAGCTCGTCGCGCTCGGGCGACCGCTTGTCACGGATCCCGCATGGCTCGGCAAAGCCGCGGCCGGTCGCGTGCACGATATTCGCTACTGCGTCTCGTGCAACACGTGCTGGGACACGATCGTCACGCAGCACCGGCCGATCGCTTGCGACAACAATCCGCGCGTCGGACGGAGCGACGAAGTGGATTGGCGGCCGCCGCGTGCAGCGCATCGAAAGCGCGTGATCGTCGTCGGCGCGGGTATCGCCGGACTGGAAGCAGCGTGGATTGCGGCGGCACGCGGCCACGATGTGACTGTATACGGGCGCTCCAGTGAAGTCGGCGGCAAGACGCGCCTGCGCGCGCAGCTCCCGGGCGGCGAAGCGCTCTCGAGCATCTACGATTACCAGCACGCTCAGGCGATCAAGGCAGGCGCGCGCCTGGAACTCGGCGTCACGATCAGGGCGGCAGACGTGATCGGACTCGAACCTGACGCCGCCGTGCTCGCATGCGGTGCGGAGATGATCGTTCCGCAGTGGCTCCCCGAGGACGTGCGCGCCGCGGCTCTCGTGCCCGATCTCCGCAGCGCCCTGTCCGCTTTGCACGGCCATACGGCGCATCAGCGCGGCAGCGCAGTAATCGTCGACACGGACCACACCGAGGGAACGTATGCTGCGGCAGAGCTCCTGCACAGCAAGTTCGAACGTGTCTTCGTGATTACGCCGCGCGAATCCATCGCTCAGGACGTGCCGCTCGTCACGCGTCAGGGCATCTATCGGCGCCTGCACGAAAAGCGCATCCGGATCGTGACCTGCGCGGAGGCCCGGTGGTCGACGCACGCCGAGGACGGAGTGCTCGAATACGTCGATGTGTACAACGGCGACGTTGGTACGATCGAAGACGTCGCTTTCCTCACCTATTCGTCGCCACGCGCGCCGGAGATGTCGCTCGCAACGCCGTTACGCGCGGCCGGTATCGACGTGCGTCTCGTCGGCGACTGTTTTTCGCCGCGCGGCGTGCTGGCGGCCACGGCGGAAGGCCACGAAGCAGGTAACGCAATCTAGACGTGGACTGAACGACCGCTGAGCGCGCACCATATTGCTATGCATGTGATCCACTGAAGAAGGAGGGCAGCGATGACCACGCGACGCGAAGTAATCATTGGCGCATTGGCAGCGACAGCCGCGATGCGAGTGCCGGCGGCGTTCGCGAAGCCCTCGCAGCCGTCGACGCCCGTCACCTTCGACGTGCCACGCGGAGCCTGCGATTGCCACACGCACATACATGCCCCGCAGTTTCCGTACTTTCCCGGGCGCGTATACACGCCCGACATGGCCATGCCCGACGAGATGACCGCGCTGCACAAGGCATTGCGCATTCAGCGCGTCGTGATCGTCACGCCGAGCGTTTACGGTACGGACAACGGCGCGACGCTCTTTGGCATGGCGGCGCGCGGCAACGATGCACGCGGTGTGGCCGTCATCGACGCAAAAACGACCGAGAGCGAGCTCGACGCCATGCACAAGGCCGGTATGCGGGGGATCCGGCTGAATCTCGCCACCGGCGGTATCAACGACCCGAAAGTCGGCGGGCAACGCTTCCAGACTGCCGTCGAGCGAATGAAAAGCCGCAACTGGCACGTGCAGTTGAACACGAATCTCGCCATGATAGCGGCGCTGAAGGACATGCTGGCCGCTTCGCCGGTCCCGGTGGTTGTCGATCACTTCGGTGGCGCCGTTGCTGGCCGCGGGCCGCAGCAGCCCGGATTCGATGCGCTGGTGGACCTCGTCCGCTCAGGCGTTGCTTACGTGAAGATTTCGGTGAGCGGAGGCCCGCGCCCGGACTACTCGGGTTTCGAGCCGCTTGCCAAGGCGTTGATCGCCGCGAACGAGGACCGCATCGTGTGGGGCACCAACTGGCCGCATCCGAATTCCGTCACGCCCGAGGGACGAAAACCCACGGAATTGACACCAGTGTTCCAGGTCGACGACGGGCTCGTGCTCAACCAGCTCGCGCTCTGGGCACCGGACGCGCGCGTGCGCCAGAAGATACTCGTAACCAATCCTGCTCGCCTGTACGGTTTTTGAGCGACCACAAACGGAGAGTGACGCATGAATTTCGCGATCGAGGACTCACCCGAGCAGAGCGGGTTCCGCGCCGAAGTCCGTGAGTTTCTCGCGCACGACGTTCCGAAGAACCTCGAGCACTCGATCGACCCGTGCGACATGTCGTACGAGCAGTATCAGCTCCGACGCGAGCTGGGTCGTCGACTTGGCGCGCGAGGCTGGCTGTATCCGTCGATGCCGCGGGAATACGGCGGGGGCGATCTTTCGGCCGAGATGGTCGCGATCCTTCACGACGAGATGTCGCGCATCGGCCTCGCGTTACCGCCTTATTACGACGGCGGCGGCCGCATGGCCGCGCCGACGATACTCGTCTGGGGCACACCGGAGCACAAGAAGCGCTTCCTGCCGCCGATCTGCCGCGGTGAAGTTCGCACGTGGCAACTCCTGAGCGAGCCGGGCGCCGGTTCCGATCTCGCGGGCATCAAGACGACGGCCATTCGCGACGGTGATGTGTATGTGGTGAACGGGCAGAAGATGTTCGTCGGCAGCTCGCACGGTGCGGATTACTCCTGGACGATCGTGGTCACGGATCCCAGGGGTGAGCGCCACAAAAACCTGTCGTGGCTGATGATCCCGATGAATCTTCCGGGCATCACCGTCACGCCGATCGATCTGCTGGCGACCGGCGGTGAGGGCGGAAGCGGATCGGGTGTGAAGAACGCAATATTCTTCGACAACGTGCGCGTGCCGGCAGAACACCTCGTCGGCGGGGAGAATAACGGCTGGAAAGTGGCGACGACGCATCTCGAAGTGGAGCACGGCGGCATGGGCCGACTGGCCGACCGCCGGGTGATTTACGACTTCATGGAAATGTGCCGGGAGCGTCGCGACGGGTATGCCATTGCCGATGACCCCGACGCGCGGGCCGAGCTCGTCGAGCTCTACATCGAAGCCGAGATCACGCGGCTATTCGCGATGCGCAATCACTGGCTCGCGCATACGGGCCAGCCGCGTTCGTACGAAGGCGCGCAATACAGCCTGCGCCGCAAGCTCTCCGGCCTCGACATCTCCGAGAAAATGCTTCGC
>DASRIK010000477.1:0-2592 GCA_035650035.1 Burkholderiales bacterium
GCTGTAGCAATAGACGCGGTCGGCTGCCGCGAGACTTCCCGGGAGCGCCTTCTTCATGACACCGAGCTTCATCGTGTTCGAGCGCGGCTCGATCACGGCGAGAATGCGTCCCGCGTTCACGACACGCCGCAGGCCGGCGAGCGTCGCTTCGATCGCCGTCGGGTGGTGAGCGAAATCGTCATAGACGGTGACCCCTGCCGCGACACCGCGTACTTCCATTCTGCGTTTGACGCTCTGGAACCGCGAGAGCGCGTCGATCCCGCGCTCCACCGGCACGCCAACATGTCTGGCCGCAGCGATCGCGGCGAGCGCATTCGAGCGATTGTGCGCACCGAGCAGATTCCAGTGCACGGTGCCGCACGTCTTACCAGCATAAGCGACTGCAAAAGCGCCGACATCATCGGCCTCGTTCGCGCGCCAGCCGCCATCGACGTCGAAGCGTTCGACAGGCGTCCAGCATTCGCGCGCGATCACGCGCTCGAGCGCTTCCTCACGGCCGTTGCTCACGACGAGACCGCTCGCGGGCAGCGTGCGCACGAAATGATGAAACTGTGTCTCGATCGCCGCGAGGTCTGGAAAGATGTCCGCGTGATCGAACTCGAGGTTGTTCAGTATCGCGGTGCGTGCGGGGTAATGCACGAACTTCGAGCGTTTGTCGAAAAACGCCGTGTCGTACTCATCCGCTTCGATCACGAAGAACGGCGTATCGGTGATACGAGCGGAGACCCCGAAGTTCTGCGGCACGCCGCCGATGAGGAAGCCGGGTCGTAGCCCGGCGTCTTCGAGTATCCATGCGAGCATCGAGCTCGTCGTGGTCTTGCCGTGAGTACCCGCCACGGCGAGAACCCAGCGCCCGTGCAGCACGTTTTCGCGCAGCCATTGCGGGCCCGAGATGTACGGCAGGCCGCGGTCGAGGATCGCTTCCATCAGCGGATTGCCTCGCGTGACGACATTGCCGATCACATAAACGTCGGGGACGAGCTCGACCTGATCCGCGCCGTAGCCTTCGATCAGCTCGACCCCCTGAGCCGCGAGTTGCGTGCTCATCGGCGGATATACGTTCGCGTCGCAGCCCGTGACTTTGTGGCCTGCCGCGCGAGCGATGACGGCAATGCCGCCCATGAAAGTACCGCAGATACCCAGTATGTGAATATGCATGGGAAGAATCAGGCGCGGAAGACGAAGTATACCGGTCCACAGAGCGGCGCCTCGGCGTGAATCGCTCCCGGGGACGGCAAAAGGGCGGCATTATAATCGACGCTCCCGGTTCCCGTTTATGGCGCTTCATCACACTTTCGTTAACGTCATTACGGGGGCGACCGGCTCGGGCAAGACCAGCTTGATCGCTGCGCTCCTCGCGCTGCGGCCCGAAGGCGAGCGCTGGGCGGTCCTGACGAATGACTTCGGCGCGACGACGCTCGGCAGCGGCCCGCGGGCTGTTTCGGACGGCATGGAAATGCGAGAAGTCGCAGGCTGCATGTGCTGTACGGGACAGCTCGTGCTTCGCACGGCGCTCGTGTCGCTCGTGCGGGAAACGCGGCCCTGTCGTGTGCTGATCGAAGCGTCGGCCGCCGCGGAGCCGGCGGCGATTTCCGCACTCCTGACCGCGCCCACGTTCGCCTCTGCGCTCGATGTGCGCGCCTTCATCGCGACAGCCAGCGTGAGGCAGCTCAAGGATCCGCGTTATTCGCGTGTGCCGGTGTATCGCGAGCAAATCAGCGCGGCAGACGTGGTGGTGCTGACGGGGGCCGATGCCGTTTCTTCAGAAGACCGCGCAGCTGCGCGGTCGGTGCTGGCGCAAACAGTCTTAGCGGCGGCGCTGGTGATCGACGATCTGCGACAGGTGGACGTGAGCGTGCTCGACGGGCGACCCCGATGAGGTCACTTCGTGACCTCGACCGTGCCTTTCATGTTCGGATGCAAGCCGCAGATGTATCCAAACGTGCCGGCTTCGTCGAACGTGAGCGAAGCGCTTTGTCCTTTCAGTAACACGGCCGTTCTCAAGGTTTTGGCCGTGACCGTGATCTGATGCGGAGAATCGTCGGTGTTCGTCCACGTGACCGGTAGACCGGCGGTCACTTTCATAACGGACGGCCCGAAGCTGAATCCGCTGATATTGACGTCCTGCGTACCCGATTTCATCGCTACGGCGCCGGTCGGGAACTTGCCCGCGAGCTGCGCGAGCGATATCACGAAATCCTGCTTCTCGTGGGGTTTGTGGCAGACGAAGCATGCTTTGATGTTTGCATTGGCTTTCTGGTTCGCGGTGCCGTCTGCGTTGAACGAAGCATACTGCCAGTCGCCGTTGCGCCAGTCTTCGGGAACCGCAGCGCCCCAGCCCTTGCGTTTTTCCATCACCGTGACCCCACCCAGCTTGTCTTTGACGAAGTGGCCGTTCGCGTCTTTTACGGGCACGCCTTTGTCGTCCACTCTTGCCGAGTAGATCGCCATCGCGATCACCGTGCCGTCGGGAACCGGGCGCCCCTCGCGCACAGCCTTGACGGCCTCGGCGCTCGTGTAGAGCTCGCGATACTGCTTCGTGTCGTATCGATCGACCGTCGCATAGCGCATCCAGGTTTCGTAGCCCTGAGG
>DASRIK010000478.1:0-2290 GCA_035650035.1 Burkholderiales bacterium
CGGGATCGTCCCGGCGCATCATGATCCCGTACGGCTCCGGCAGCGACAGCGCGAAATCGGAGATCACGAATTCGGACGGATTGCGCGACGAGGCGACCAGGCTGTAGAGCAGGATGTCGTCCATCGCAAAACCGACGGCGCGGCCGGTCTCGACCATCTGGAAGGCTTCCGGATGACCGTTCGCGGCAATGATGTTCATGCCCATTTTCTTCTCGTTGTTCAGATCGGTGAGCTGCTTGATGTTCGTCGTGCCTGCGGTCGACGCCATCGTCTTGCCTTTGAGCTCCTCGACCGACTTCAGGTTCGACGCTTTCTTGCTGACGATGCGGTTCGCCGTGAGGAAGTGGGTCACGGCGAACGCGACCTCCTTCTGCCGCGCGGCATTGTTGGTCGTCGAACCGCACTCGAGGTCGATCGTGCCGTTCGCCATGAGCGGAATGCGGTTGGCCGACGTGACGAGCTGGTATTTCACATCGAGCTTCGGCATCTTGAGCTCGGTTCTGATCGCGTCGACGATCCGCGCGCAAAGGTCCATCGCGTAGCCGACAGGCTGCTGCTTGTCGTCGTAGTACGAAAACGGGATCGACGCATCGCGATGGCCGATGGTAATGCTGCCGCTGTCCCTGATCTTTTTCAGCGTGCCCGTGAGCTCCTGTGCGGCGGCTCCGTGGGTGTATCCCAGCGCGGCGAGCAGCGCCAGAGTCGCGATACGGATGGCGTTCATGCGTTCTCCTGAGGTTAGCGGAGCGAGAGTGCCTAAGTTCTTTCGATTTAAAGGCTTAGGCGAGACGGACTCAATCTAGCCCAAGCCTCCGGTATTGTCCAGCATGCGCCCGGCGCTGAACCGCCTGGCACTCTTTCAGGGCCGCAGCGCACGGGCTGGACGTTTTCATACGGCCACCGGGTACTATCTATCATCCATTCCATTCCGCGAGCCATGCACCGGAGGACTTCATGACAGAGCGCTTTCGCCGCGAGCACGACCTTCTGGGCGAGCACGACGTTCCAGTGGAGGCGTACTACGGCATACACACCTTGCGCGCGCTCGAGAACTTCCCGATTACGGGGACCCCGATATCGATCTATCCGGAGCTCGTCGCTGCGCTCGCTTCCATCAAAGAGGCTGCCGCCCGAGCCAATAACGAGCTGGGGCTCCTCCCGGATGACAAAGCGCGCGCGATCGCGACCGCGTGCGGTGAGATCCGCAGCGGCGAGTGGCTGGACGAGTTCGTCGTCGACGTGATCCAGGGCGGCGCCGGAACATCCACCAACATGAACGCGAACGAAGTGATCGCGAATCGCGCCCTCGAGATCATGGGCCACGATAAGGGTGAGTACCAGTACCTGCACCCGGTCGAGGACGTGAACATGAGCCAGAGCACGAACGACGTCTATCCCACGGCGATCAAGGTAGCGCTTCACTTCTACATCGACGAGTTGACCGCCGCGATGGCCGAGCTGCGCGGCGGTTTCGAAGCAAAGGCCGCGGAATTTTCGGACGTGCTGAAGATCGGTCGCACCCAGCTTCAGGACGCGGTGCCCATGACGCTGGGCCAGGAATTCTCGACGTACGCGGTCATGCTCGGCGAAGACGAACAGCGCCTGAAGGAAGCGTGTCTGCTGATCCACGAGATCAACCTCGGCGCAACCGCGATCGGCACCGGCATCAACGCGCATCCGAAGTACGCCGAGCTTGTCTGCGCGCGTCTGACCGACATCACGCGCATCAACCTCATCGTGGCGCCGAATCTGGTCGAGGCGACTCAGGACGCAGGCGCTTTCGTGCAGGTCTCCGGCGTATTGAAACGCGTTGCCGTAAAGCTGTCGAAAACCTGCAACGATTTGCGCCTGCTCTCCTCCGGACCCCGGGCGGGAATGAACGAAATCAATCTGCCCGCCGTGCAGGCAGGGTCCTCGATCATGCCGGGCAAAGTGAACCCGGTCATACCGGAAGTCGTGAACCAGATCGCGTTCGAAGCGATCGGCAACGACGTCACGGTCACCTTCGCTGCCGAAGGCGGGCAACTTCAACTCAACGCTTTCGAGCCGATCATCGCGCACAGTCTCTTCAAGAGCCTCGCTCACCTGCGCAATGGCTGTCTCGTGCTCGCGAACCGCTGCGTGAAAGGCATCACCGCGAATCGCGAGCACCTCCGGCGGACGGTCGAGAATTCGATCGGACTCGTGACGGCGCTCAATCCCTACATCGGCTACGAGCGCGCCAGCGCTGTCGCGAAGGAAGCGCACGAGACGGGGGCGAGCGTCTACGACCTCGTGCTTTCGAAAGGAT
>DASRIK010000479.1:0-6116 GCA_035650035.1 Burkholderiales bacterium
TATTCAAGGTGCAGGCGAGCGCGCTCAACCGCGGCGAGCTGACGGTTGGCGGCGTCATGCATGGCGGTCCCGAAAAACTCGGAGGCAACGAGGGCGCGGGCATCGTTCATGCAGTCGGCGACGGCGTGAGCGGTTTCAAGCCCGGCGACCGCGTGATGGGACGCGCACGCGGCTGCTGGGCCGAGTACGCGGTCATCGAACAGCAGCAGGCGCTTGCCGTGCCGGACTACATGAGCTGGGAGCAGGCTGCGGCGACGCCGCTCAGCATGATCACAGCGTACGAAGCGATCGTCACGTACGGAAAGCTCAAGAAAGGCGAGTGGCTGCTCGTTACCGGAGCGTCCGCCGGCGCGGGCGTCGCGAGCATACAGATCGCACAGCTCCTCGGCGCCAAAACGATCGGTACTTCGGGATCGCCGCAGAAGCTCGCGAAGTTGAAGGAAGCGGGGCTCGACGTCGGCATACAGACGCGCTCACCCGATTTCGCGCAGAAGGTGCGCGAAGCGACGGGCGGCGCCGGCGCCGATGTCGCGGTGAACCTCGTCGGCGGCACGTATTTCCCGGAAATCCTGCGTGCGCTGGCGCGAAAAGGCCGGGTAGCGATCGTCGGCTACGTCGACGGCGCGCATCACGCAGACATCGATCTCTCGGCAGTACACGCGAACCGCTTCGAGGTCTTCGGGATCTCGAACGCGAAGCTGAAAGCGGAAGAACGTGCCGAAGCGGCCCGGGCGTTCAAGCGCGATATTCTCGGTCTCTATACCGAGCGGCGCATGGCGCCGCTGGTCGATCGAGTCTTCGGCTTCGACGAGCTTCCGGCGGCCAAGGCACACATGGAGTCGAACGCCATGGTCGGCAAGATCGTCGTCAGGATCGGCGACGCATAAGCACGGAGCCGCCGCCCAGCAAAATCGCGCACGTCCAGAAAATCGGCGCGATCCCCAGCGCTGCGCCGATCGCGCCGAACACCGGCGGTATGACGACGTGAGCGCCATAGCTCACTGCAAGCCGCATGGCGATCGCTTCAGCCGCGCGTGACGGCGGCGCCGCATTGAACGACAGAATCATCGTGAGCGGCTGGCCGCAGCCGAGGCCCAGGCCAAGCAGGAAAGAAGCGAGGCCGAGTAGAAGCGGCTGCGTGGTGAAGGGCAGCGCGACGAAGACGATGGCCGAGAGCGCGAGCGCGCCGGCAATCATGGTGTGCTCGCCCCAGCGTGCGGTAAACGGCGGAATCGCGAGCCGCGTAATGAACGCCGCCGCGCCGAATGCACCGATGATCATGCCGATAGTGGTCGCGCTGAACCCCAGCTCGTGCGTATAGATCGGCATGTAGAGACTGAAAAGATCGAGTCCAGCCATCACGACCCCGTTCGCGATGAGCGCGTTGCGCAGCGCGGGCAGTGCAAGCAGGTCCTTTGCATTGCGCGTGACTTTGCGCTGTCCCTGAACGACTGTGTTTGGAATGATGCGCCGCCTTGCGAACAGCAGCACCACACACGAGGCAATGATCAGCGAGAGCAGCAGGAAAGTCGCCGGATGTCTGAAGGCATCGATATAGATGCCGACGAGGACAGGACCGCCGACAGACGCGGCAGACTCGCCGAGGCTGTAGTAGCTGAAGTCCCGGGTGCGGCGTTCGGGCGACGACAGCACGCCCACGAGGTTCTGGCTTGCAACGACGAACACCATGCTCGTGAGCCCGCCCAGCGCGGCCGAAAGATACAGCGCCGCCATATTTGGAACTACGTACGGCAGCGCAAGACTCACGGCGAAGCCGCTCAAACCGCAGTACATCAGCAGCCGGTTGTCGAACCGGTCCGCAAGGCGCCCGGCATGTACCGACAGCAGGAACGGGATGAGACCCCATACTGCGAACAACACACCGGTTTCGAGCGGGCCCGCGCCCAGGCTCACCGCAAAAAGCGTTGCGAGTACGCGGTAGCCCTTGATGCTGACGAACGAGGCGGTAGTAAGAGCGAGTATCGTGACGATGGGCATGAGGTGCCGCGATTATAGGTGCCAACGCTATAATCGTCGTGCCGTCCGCTCAAACGGAGGAGACGATGAAGGCATTCGCGATAGTTCTGCGTAATGTTGCGCTGACCGCTACGCTCCTCGCGGCCGCGCCGGCGGCTCATGCCCAGGCGAGCGGCGCAGGCGAGATCCGGGAGAAGGACATCCCCATCCAGGTCACCGAAGTCGCCCCGGGTCTTTATTTCCAGTATCACCACCAGGAATCCAACAACGCTTTTCTCGTGACGCCCGAAGGCGTGCTCGTGATCGACACGCGCCAGCATCCGAAGCGCGCCGAAGAGCTCGTCGCCACGATCCGCAAATACACGGACAGACCCATCCGCTGGGTCGTCAACACGCACGCGCACGGCGATCACTATTTCGGCAACTCGGTGTTCAAGCGCGAAGGCGCGACGATCATCACGCACCGGGACACCGCCGGCATGATGAAAGCGCAGTTCGACCGTGAGATGAAACGGCGCATGGGCTACTTCAAGCAGCGCCAGTACGATCCAGGCGACGTGAAGCTCGTGCTGCCGGATGTTACGTTCGATTCGAAGATGACCATCACCCTGGGCGGGCGCACGATCGAGCTCCTGTATATCGGCGCCGGGCAGAATCCAGGCGACACGTTCATTCATTTTCCCAGGGAGCGAGTGCTGTACGCAGGCGGCCCTTTCTCGAAGAACAGCTGGCCCAATCCGTCGTTCACGCCCTCCATGCAAGAGTGGATCGGCGTGCTCAACAAGATCGCCGCCATGGACGTCGACAAGTACCTCGGCGGCCACGGGGACATCGGCACGAAGGAAGACGTGCTCGCCGAGGCGAGGATGCTCGCCGACTTCGATGCGGGCATGCGCGCAGCCGTGGCGAAGGGCATGAGCCGCGATGAAATCATCCAGAACGTTCGATTCGAAAAATACAAGGACGTCCGGAACTACTATCGGATGAATCTCTTCATCTCGAGCTATTACCACTTCCTTACGACGGGCAAGCCGGAGAACGCTTACCCGTAGAAGGACCTCTGGTTCCCTAATTGCCTCGACCACCCGGCTTCGATCCTCCGCCGCGTGCCGACGTCGCGCACCTGTTACGGCTCGGCCGCTTCCTGTTGCCATACCGGGGCAGGATCGCGGCGGCGCTCGCCGCGCTTCTCGTCGCCGCCGGCTGCGTGCTCGCGCTCGGCCAGGGACTGCGCCATGTGATCGACGCCGGCTTCGGCAGCGGCGACCCCCGGCTACTGAACTCGGCGCTCGTCGCAGTGGTCGGTGTCTCGATACTGCTCGCCGGCGCTACCTGGGTGCGCTTCTATCTGATGATGAGCGTGGGCGAACGCATCATCGCCGATCTCCGGCAGGCGGTGTTCGCACACGTGCTCGCGCTCACGCCTGTTTTTTACGATTCGGCGCGCACGGGCGAGATTGCCTCGCGGCTCACGAACGACACGGAGCAGTTGCGTCAGGTCGTCGGATTCGGCTTCTCGATGTTTCTGCGCAACGCGATCATGATGTGCGGCGCGCTCGTCCTGCTTTTCCTGACAAGCGTGAAACTCGCGGCGCTCATCGTTCTCGGGGTGCCCGCGACCATTATCCCGATTCTCCTGATGGGCCGACGTGTGCGGCGGCTTGCGCGCGTGAACCAGGATCGGGTCGCGGACGTCTCGGCGCATATAGACGAGTCGCTGCACGAGATTCGCACCGTGCAGGCGTACGGCCACGAGGCGCGCACGCGCGCCGGGTTCGACGCGGCGGTCGAATCGGCTTACGAAGCCGGCATTCACCGCGTCAAGGTCAAGGCATGGCTGATTTCCCTCGTGCTGCTGATCGGGTTCTGCGCGATCGGCGTCATCCTGTGGATCGGCGGTCACGACGTGCTGGCAGGCCGGCTTTCGCCGGGAGAGCTCTCGGCTTTCGTTTTCTATGCCGCCGTGGTGGCAAGCGGCGCAGGGACACTATCGGAAGTCTGGGGCGAGATACAGCGTGCAGCCGGCGCGACCGAACGTTTGATGGAGCTTCTGGATACGAAGCCTGACCTCGCTGCAGCACCGCCTGTTATTCATCTGCCGCCTCGCATCGCGGGCGCCATTCGCTTCGATGCCGTGACGTTTGCCTATCCGACGCGCAAGGATCGCGTCGCGCTCGGCCCCGTTTTATTCGACATCCGGCCCGGCGAACGTGTCGCGGTGGTGGGTCCGTCAGGTGCGGGAAAATCGACGGTCTTCAGCCTGATCCTGCGCTTCTACGACCCGGATGCCGGGCGCGTGCTCATCGACGGCGCCGATAGCCGTCATTGCGAACCGCTGCAGCTGCGCCGCGCCATTGCACTGGTGCCGCAGGATCCGGTGATCTTCGCGGCGAGCGTTACCGAGAACGTCCGGTTCGGGCGGCCGGAGGCATCGATGAAGGAAGTCGAGGCCGCGTGCGCTGCGGCACATGCGCTGGAGTTCATCGAGCAGCTTCCCCAGCGCTTCGACACGAACCTCGGCGAGCGCGGCGTTAAGCTCTCGGGCGGGCAGCGCCAGCGCATCTCGATCGCCAGAGCGCTGCTCGCCGATCGCCCGATTCTGCTGCTGGACGAAGCGACGAGCTCCCTGGACGCGCAAAGCGAGCGTGAGGTGGCGCAGGCGCTCGAGCAGCTCGCACGCAGCCGTACGACGCTCGTCATTGCGCACCGCCTGGCGACGGTGCGCAACGCCGATCGCATTATCGTGCTCGAGCGTGGGCGCATTCACGCGATCGGCACGCACCAGGCGCTGCTTCGCGAGAACGGCTTGTATGCACATCTCGCAAAACTGCAATTCATGGAAAGCGCAGAAGCCTGAGTTTCGTCGGGAGGAGCAATACGTGGTTCGCTCGGTTGGGGCTCGAATCGTGTTTGTTGCGCTGCTGGCGCTGCCCGCAGCCGTGCATGCGCAGTCCGTTTCGCCAGGCCCGGGACTCGCCTATCCGGTCAAACCGGTCCGCATCATCGTGCCGAATGCGCCGGGCGGTCTCGCGGATACCGCTGCCCGCGTCATCGCGGCAAAACTTTCGGAAACGCTCGGGCAGCAATTCGTCGTTGAAAACCGGCCGGGGGCAGGCGGGACGATTGGAACCGCGGCCGCCGTCAGAGCTGCCCCCGATGGCTATACGCTGCTGGCGGTCTTCGACAGCCATGTCACCAACCCGCATTTGTTCCGAACCCTCGATTACGACACGGTGAACGATCTCGCCCCCGTCTCGCTACTCGTGAGAGGGCCGCTCGTGCTCGTCGTGAATCCGCGGTTGCCGGTAAAAAGCGCAAATGACTTTCTGCGGCTCGCACGCGTGAAACCGGGGGCGATCAACTGCGCGACCGTCGGCCCCGGATCGCCTGCAAGGCTCCTGGTCGAGCTGCTGAAGCTCACGGCCGGAGTCAACGTCACGCAGGTTCCGTACAAAGGCGCGGCGCTTGCTCTCACCGATCTCGTCGGAGGCCACGTCGAAGCGATGTTCGCGACCGTTCCGAGTATCAGTGCGCACTGGAAAGCCGGGCGCCTGCGTGCTGTCGCAGTGACTTCGGAGGGGGCGAGCGGCGCTCTTCCAGGAGTGCCGCCGATGCATCAGACGATTCCGGGATTCGTCGCGGAATCGTGGGTCGGGCTGCTTGCGCCCATGAAGGTGCCGCCGGAGCTCATCGCGCGCCTCAACGCCGAGGCCCTGAAGGTGCTGAACATGGCGGACATAAAGGAACGGTTTGCGGAGCAGGGCCTGGAGACGGTCGGCAGCAGCGCTGCCGAATTCGACCGACGGCTACGAGCGGAGCTCGAGCGCTGGGGCAAAGTGATACGCGCAGCGAAAATCACACTGGAATAGACGCAGCGAATGGAAAAGAGCGACGCACGAGCGCAACGCGCCGGCGGTTCTGCGGCAGAACAGGCCCCGTTTCACGCACGCTTCTGGCGCTGGATCGATAAGAACTTTCTCGAGCTCGGGCGCGAGCTGCGGCTTTCCTACCTGCCGCCGCTCATGGTCTACATGGCCGCCGGGATCTCGGGTCTCACCGCGATCGTCGGGACGTTCTTCGTCAAGGACTACCTCGGGCTTTCCGCTGCGTTCCTTGCGGGCCTCGGCTTCTGGGCGGGC
>DASRIK010000480.1:0-3022 GCA_035650035.1 Burkholderiales bacterium
GAGCTCAGCGAGGGCACCAAGCGCCGCATCCAGGTGGCGAAGATCTTCATGTTCGACTCGCCGCTGATGATCCTCGACGAAGCGACGACGGGTATGGACCCGATGATGAAGCGCCGCGTGCTCGACCGCCTGCGCGCTGAGGCGAAGAAGGGCCGCACGATCCTGCTCACGACGCAGGTCTTGAGCGAAGCCGAAGAGCTGTGCGACGAGATCATGATCCTGAACAAGGGCCGCACCATGGCATCCGGCACGTTGCAGGATTTGCGCGCGCTCTCGACTCGCATGTTCCGCGTGAGTCTCACCTTTGCCGACGGGGCGACCGACTTGCCGCGGCGGCTGGAGGCGCTTCAGCCCACGGAGCTGCACGTCAACGGCAGGTCCGCCGAGATGGTGTTCCAGGGCGAGGAAGCCTCCCTCCTCGGCAAGCTCGCCGACATCTCGCGCGACGCGCCGATTGCGCAGTTCGAAGTGCGCGGGCCCACGCTCGAAGAGATTTTCCTTTCGCTCATGGAGAAATCGCGATGAATGCGATCGCCGCCGTATTCTATCGCGACTACCGCCAGCGCATCACCAACGCCGCGTTCCTGCTCTGGGACCTGATGATCCCGCTCGCCTATCTGCTGCTGTTCGGGCTCGGCTTCGATCGCCTGCTCGGCGGCGCGATCGCGGTCGAGGGACAGCAGGTCGGCTACACCGCGTTTCTGCTCGCCGGAATCCTCGCCATGGTCACCTTCTCGGTGGCGCTGAACACGTCCTGGAGCTTCTTCATGGACAAGGATTCCGGGATTTTCTACGAGCTGCTCACCTTCCCCATCACCCGCCAGCAGCTCTTGATCGGCAAGATCGCGTTCAACGTGCTGGTGGCCGTCCTCGGCTCGGCGCTGGCAATCGCGGTTGCGGTCTTTGCCATCGGTATCGAGATACGCTGGGAGCTTCTGCCGCTCACCGTGCTCATCATCGCACTCACGACAGGCGGGTGGTTCTTCCTCTTCGCCATCGCGGGCATCCGGATGACGCGGATGGATTCCTTCAACACGTTGACGAGCGCCGCCTACATCCTCCTGATGTTCCTCTCCACGATGTTCTACCCGCTTGACGGACTGCCTTCATGGTTCCAGACGGCAGCGATGTTCAATCCGATGACCTGGCAGGTTGATCTGTTGCGCTTCGGTTTGCTCGGTACCGGCACGCCCTCAATGCTCATAGCCGAAGCGATCGCGTTCGCCGTCTTCTCAGCCGTCTGCCTTGCCTTCGCCGTCCGCGCTCTCAACCGTGTAGCGTAAACGTTCGTGAACACATGTTGACTCGCCATTAAGGCTGTTACGAACAAACGCTCATTGTAAGTCAAGAGATAAGTCACTATACCGATCGTGCGAGGGCGTTCTCGTCTGATGATAAAAGCGTGCTGCTTACCTTGCGAACTCGCATCAGCGCGCACGACGAGACAGCCCATTTTCGAACTGATGATTGCGACTCCCTCGCACAGCTTGAGCACCGGCTCGAGCGTAACGGCTTCCGTGCATCCGAGAGCATCCGGAGCGTACGACAGGAGACCCTAGGTGATCGTTCGTCCAGAGCATCGGAAAACCTTTCCCAGCAGCCGTATTCCCGAAACGCTGCTGATGTTCATACGATTGCGCGGGGGGCCGAGCGCGGAGATCAGTCCCGAGTTCGTCTACGCGCCTCTGGCGGACTTTTACGAACTGTCGGAGGATGATCGTCGTCTTTCCGCGGCCGACTATTACACAAGTGAAAGCGCACGAGACTTCGCCTGGAACTGCGAAGTGAATGCCGCCGTCAAAGGGCTCAAGAAGGACGGCTATCTCAGCGTCGGGTCACGTTCGGGCAAATCTGCCTGGCGCCTGACTCCGGGCGGGGTTGAGCGAGCCGATTTCTGGCTCAAGCGCATGACCGAAAAGTCTGCCGCTCTCGCCTCGCTCAAAGTAGATCCCAGCCTCCAGCAGGCGGAGACATAGGCCATGTTTAGGACGAAGGTGACGATGGACGACACTATAGCGGCGATCGCCAAACACAGCATCGGAGTCACGTGGCACGAGGACAGCGCTGGGCTCGCCCTGATCCTGACGGCAGGAGGCTACGTGTTAACGGCGGGCTCTGAAACCGACCAAGCCGAAACGCAGCCTGAGCGCGTACTGATCGCCAAAGACGACGGTTCGCCCATGGACGATGGGCACGAGCTCACTCGACGCGAACGCGAACGGGCGGTGCGAGCGATTCTATGCGGCACATTGGACCGCCGCACGGCAACGGTTCCTTCCCTGCAGGGGCCTTCGCTCGCGCTCGTCGGAAGTGACGGAAAAGGTTAAGCCGCTTCGGCGGTGGTGCTGCGCTCGCGGGTCTTCAAGAACTGTATCTTCGGGAACTTGCCGCCGACATAGCCGAGCTCCCAATTGCTCTTGGCAAGGAACACGAGCGAGCCGTCGCGGTCTTCGGCCATCTGGCCTTTGTTCGCATCGCGGAATTTCTCGAGCTCTTCAGGCGGCCCATCGACCCAGCGCGCGGTCTCGTACGGTGAGGCTTCGAGATCGGCGTCCAGCCCGTATTCCACCTGCAGACGGCTCTTGAGCACGTCGAGCTGTAGATTGCCGACGACGCCCACGGTCCATTGCGCGCCGATCAGCGGCTTGAACACCTGGGTGACGCCCTCCTCCGCCAGACTCTCGAGCGCGCGCTTCAGGTGTTTCGCCTTCATCACGTCGTTCAAGCGCACGCGGCGCAGGATCTCCGGCGCGAAATTTGGAATGCCGGTGAACGCGAGCTGCTCGGTCTCGCTCAGCGTGTCGCCGACGCGAAGAACGCCGTGGCTCGGAATCCCTATGATGTCGCCGGGCCAGGCCTCGTCCACCGTTTCGCGCTCCTGCGCGAAGAATAGGATCGGGTTGTAGACCGCGAGCTGCTTGTTGGTACCCGATTGCCGAAGCTTCATCCCGCGGCGGAACCGCCCCGACACCAGGCGCACGAACGCGACGCGGTCGCGATGGTTCGGGTCCATGTTCGCCTG
>DASRIK010000481.1:0-5577 GCA_035650035.1 Burkholderiales bacterium
TGGAAATGCGCCCGCAACACACGATGGGCCGAACCCTCGGCGAGGAACGCCATCGGTGTATCGATGCTTTTGTCTTCAGGGCGCCTGATGAAGTCGGTGCGCCAAGCGAAATGCCCGTTCGGCAGATTGCGCTGAATACGCGGGTTTTCGACTTCGTCGTAGGCTTTCACCACTGGCATTGCAGGGTCTCCTGTCGTCTCAACCTGTCATTGTATCCGCGGGCGTGGTGCGTCCACTAGCTCGCAACGGCTTGCATCGGCAGCGCCGCGATGGCTGCGCTTCTGACGAGCGTAGAGGTTCCGCAGGTGCGTCGCTAGCCGGCCAGGAGCTCGCTCAACTTGCCGATGGATCCCGGCTGCAGGAAATTGCGGCCGAGTTGAAAGAGCCTCTCGCACCTTTCGGCGCCAAGCACCGGTTCGACGAGCCCTTCGAATTTCTCGCGCAGCGCATCCCACGCGACCGGATTGTCGGGATGTCCGAGGACGCACTGGCATTCGCCCTCGAGGCGCTGGCCATCTTCGAGCGTCACTTCCAGAAATGCTTTCCACGCGGGCTGATCCGCGACGGACTCGAGCGTGACCCGCGGAACGATGTCCGCAACCGCGGGATCCGTGAACGCTGTCTCGTTGAAGTCCGACGAAACCGCGCGATACCCGGCGAGCCCGAGTGCGACACAGAACGGCACGCTGAACTTGCCTTCGAGAGGCGTTCGCGGCGCAGTCTTCCCTGCCGTGACGAGCGCATTCGGATGCACTTTCGCGTGTACCTTCGCTATCTTGCGTCCACGCACTTGATCCGCGAGTGTGCGCGCCGCCTGGATCGCCGAATGCGTGGCGCGGCAGCTCGCGAACGGCTTGATCTGGTTTTCGAGAAGCTCCCATTTTTTCCCGAAATCGTCGAGCGTTGGCGGCGCGACCTGACGATCCTGGATCAACACGTCGAGGAGCCCCTGGTCCAACTCGTACAGGTGCGTTGCTGCGACGAAGCCTTCAGATGCCAGCTGCGCTGACAGAATGCCGTCCATCGCAGCCTTTCCGGAATGAAAAGGTTTCCCGTGCGTGCCGAAGGAGCCCACGAGCCCGCCTGCGGTGGTTGCCGCAACACCGAGTGCATTCGCGATTTGCGCCTCGTCGAGCTTCAGGACGACGCAGGCTGCGGCCGCGGCCCCGACGCGCCCGAAGATCGATGTGGGATGCCACCCGCGCCTTTGTAGACTGCGACCGACGCCCGGCACCCAGCCGCCACCGAGCTTCCCCATGACGTCGAAGCCCGTAATGAATGCGGCAAGCGTCTCTTGCTCGCTCGCATCGTACTCCTGCGCGAGCGCGAGCGCTGCCGACCAGCAGGGACCGCCGGGATGGCCAGCGCCGCCGGCATGCGTGTCGTCGTAATCCATGGCGTGGGCCATCGAGGCGTTCGCGAGGGCCGCCAGCGCCGGCGTCGTGCGCCCGCCGATATAGACGCGCGCGTTGCCGGACGCTCTCCAGCGCTCCACCACGGCGCGCGCGGGGCGTGCCGCCGCATCGTTTGATGCACCCACCGCGCAGCCCAGATGATCGACGAGCGCTTTCAGCGCGGCTTCTGTGATTTCGGGGGGATAGCTGCGGCGCGATGTGCCGGCGATGTACTTGACCAGTTGCTCGCCGCGTGTGGGTTTCGATTGCTGTGGCTCGCCGTTGACGAGAGTGGCTGGATTGCGGTCGTTCATTGGCCCACCGTCGCTTTGAACGCTGCGGCCAAATCCCGTCGCACCTCCTTGTATCGCTCCCAGTTGAACGAGCACAGGAAGCCGCATGCGGCCTCGGCGCCTCGCGCGAACAGATCCACTTTGTCGCCGTCTTCCATGGAAAAATTGAGCCAGTTATGTTCGCCGGTGTCGATCATCGTGACGAGTTGCCGGTAATCGGGATTCTGCATGATGAAGTCGTAGTCCAGCGTGTGACGCGCCGCATCGAATATCGCGCCCATCAGCTGAGCAGGCTTCGATATGTCGGCTGGCTTGCCCCGGTCGATCCCGATCTTGGCGCCGAATGTGGGCGCCGTGGGCACCTGGAACGGCTCGTGAAAGAGGTTGATCGGGAAGTTGGACATGATACCGCCATCGATGAACAACGCCCGCTTGGGCAGCTCGCCGTCGTAGCCGGCTTCGTCATGCCAGGCGGCCTTTGCCGCCGGACCTTGCGGACAGTCCTCCACCGTAAACGGATGGAAGAATATCGGAATGGACATGGAAGCACGCGCAAAGCACGCGGGATTGACGCTGTCGGGATCGGCCCAGTAAAGCTTCGCCATTCTCGGGAACTCGACTTTTGTTTCCGTCGTAATGTCCGCGGCGATCATGCCGAGCCGCCCGCAACTCTCACTTTGCGACAAGGGCCTTCCGTCGCGTACGCCCTGACGCAGCCGGAGCCCGTCAGGCATTGTGCTGAGCTTCGCCTGCAGGTCTGCGGTCGTGCGAATTCCGCCCCGTCGCAGAACTGCCGTCAGCCAATCGAAGAACGCTTTGCCCGGGTTGAGCCCGAGGTCTTCCTTCAGATTGTCGACGATTTGGCCTGCTTTCCACAGCAGTTTCGACATTCGCGCTTTCTCGAGTATCGCTTCGGAGAAGTCACGCGCATCGGAGTCGCCGTCGATGAAAGCCGCCATCGGCATGGCTGCAAGCTCCGCCAGAAGCTTCTCGCTCTTGGCCTCAGCGGGCGTGCCCAGCGCGGCCAGTACCAGCGCATTGATCGAACCTGCCGACGTGCCGCCGATGCCGAGGAATCGTATGCCTGCCTGCTCGAGCGCGTAGGTGTAGCCCGTCAGCGCGATTCCTAGCACGCCGCCGCCTTCCATAACCACGTCGACGTACTGATGGCCCGCCGCGTCTACGACGTCGGAAAATACGCGGCCCGCGCAGGTACGCTTCACTTCAGCTACAGCTCGAGAGACACGCGCGTCTTTCGTGAACATGACCGGGTCTGTCATAGAAACTCTCGTTGTCTGAACCGCTTCTGATGGATTCGGCGTACGTGTTCTGCCATTCGACGACAGGATTGGACCGCGCGCGCCGACCGTCTATGGGTCAAATAGCCTACAGGAAGGAGAGGGAGCGCGTCTTCGACGCTTTTTAGACGACCTGAGCGCCGGACAAGCGCGCAAACTGCAGCCGCGAGTCCTTGAGCGTGAAGCTTCGAAGCTTCGCCCAGAGACGATCGTGGAGCGGCAACAGCACGACGTTGCAGACCGGCTCGACGAGCGCTGCAATACCACCGAACGCCATAGAGCCCGTAAGTGCGTACATGACGCCGAACGCGACGCCCATATGGAGCGCGATTTGACTGATCGTCTGTCCTGCTCTGAGCACCATGAGATCCTCCAGAAATCGAGTACGAAGCATACCCATGCCCTGGCGCGCGGACTAATTGAACGTTCTGAAGAACCGGATAGTGCTGACCTATTACACAACTAGTTGAATTGCGGCGTTTTTGCACCGCATTTTTGGCGGCTGCTTCCGGGCATATTCCCGTAAGCTGCCCGAATGCAAAGTTTCCCCAGCAACACCCCGCTCGCTGTGAGCCCGGGGGCCTTCACCGACACCGGCGATCTTCCCGAACACATTGCCGAGCGGCGATTGAAGGCGATGGTCAGTGAGCCGGGCGGCGCCATCTTTTTCGCGAGCGCTGTGATTGTGACGGCCATCACGTGGATCACGACTCTTCTCGTGACCGTGAGCTCTGTCGCGGCATACCTCACCCAGATGGCTGCTGCGAACACGATGGAAGAGCCTCTCGCACCGATCGTCTCGGCCATATCCTTTTCGCGGGAAGCGCTCGCCGCCCCTGCCCCGCTGCACGCTGAAAGCGCGGTCAACGGACCTGCCACCGCAGAGTCTCGCGTCGCGCCGATTACCGCAACAAACCCGGTCCTGATAATCCCGTCGATTCCGGCGGCCCGCGTAGAGCAGTCGACGCCACCGGTGCTGCCGCCGCAGTCGCCTCAGCTCATTGACTCTCGTATCGAAAGCGTCACGGTGACACCCGCGCGCCTCGCACAGGATCAGGGAACGTCGGCACAACAGTTGGCGCTCGCGGAAAACGCGGTTTCACACCCACAACCCATACAGGGGCGGTGTGGCGAAGGCTTGCTGGGCGACATCTGCAAAGAACGCGCGCGGTGGAGTTATTGCCATCCCGACAAATGGGATACGGCCGCCGAATGTGCGGTGCCGAAGTTCGATCTTTCTTACTCGCACCATTGAGCACGCAAGCACCGCAGCCACTGCGATAATCCCCGGCGCGCAGCAAACGGAGCCGTCCTGGCTCCGGCGAACCTACTTACGTTCCCGTTCCCCGTTTGGCCTAGTTTCGACGGATTATTTGTCACTCGCAGGCCGGTCGCATACCATAGGCGCAGAACGTCCAAAAAGCTGATCCGGCGACATTTTCGGTCTGACGGAGCCACATCTGTGTACGTGATGCGGTCGTGCTTGCAGGTTGGATCTTGCGTTGTGCTGGCGTTCGCGCTCGGCTGCGCGCCCGCACCCAAGAAACCGCCGGTTGCCAACGTCGCGGTGATTGTGGCGAACGACGTGAACCCGGACGCGAGCGGCCGGCCCTCGCCCGTGATCGTCAGAACGTACGAGCTCAAATCGCTCGCCGCCTTCGACGCTGCTCATGTGTATGGCCTGCTCGAGCGCGACAAGGAAGTACTCGGTGGCGACCTTCTCGCCCGCGACGAGCTGCCCCTGAAGCCTGGCGAGCGCCGTGAAATGAAGAAAACCTTGCAGGCCGACACCCGCTATTTCGGCGTCACCGCGGCGTTTCGCGATGTCGAACGTTCGAAATGGCGTGCGACGACGCTCCTGCCGGCGAAGGAGTTGACGCAAGTGGAGATCCGGCTCGATCGTAACGACGTGTCGATCACGGCCCGCTGATCCGGAACCCAGGGAACCCGCGAATGCCATGGAACGATAAGGTCGTGTGGTCTGAGGGATTGTTCCTCGAGCCGCAGCATTTTCAACAGCATGACCGCTATTGGGAAAGGCGCATCGAGGGCCGCACGCAGCCGCTGCTGGGCTACGCCTGGGGTTTCGTAAACCTGGAGCTGGACCGCGACGCGCTCGCACTTGGAAAGGTACAGCTCACAGCGGCTAGAGGCGTGTTCCCGGACGGGACACCGTTCGATTTTCCTGCGGAAGATGCAACTCCGATAGCGCTGGACGTCGAGGGCGACGTCCGCGACGAGCTCGTCGTCCTGGCGCTTCCGATGAAGCGCCCCGGTAGCGACGAGGCTGACGCCGTCGAGTTGCACGAGCAGAGCCTCACCCGCTATGCGATCGGAGAGCTCGAGGTCCGGGACTCGAACGCCTCGGCCACTCAAAGCTCGGTCGTCCAGGTCGGCCGATTGCGCACGCGCCTCATGCGCAAGCGCGACGTGACGGACGCCTATACGACGCTCGGGGTCGCGCAGGTACTGGAGCGGCGATCCGACAACCAGGTCCTTCTCAGCCCTTCCTACATTCCCCCGATGCTGCACACCGGCAGCGATGGGGTGCTGAGCGGATATGTGAGGGAGCTCCACGGTCAGCTGCATCAG
>DASRIK010000482.1:0-2382 GCA_035650035.1 Burkholderiales bacterium
GCGCGCGAATGAGTGTCTGCTCGACCCCCACCTGCGCGGCGCGCAAATTTGCTTGAGCAGCTCCGATTGCCGCATTGAAACCCGCGATTGCGGCCTGTGCTCGTGCATGGCGCGCGACCACCGTGTCGTGTGCCGCCTGCGAAACGAAGTTTTTTTCGAGGAGCTCGGCAGAACGCCGCAGCGCGCGCTCCGCGTCCCTGAACTCGGCCTGGCCCTGCTGCAGATTGGCTTCAGCCACTTTGACATTCGCCGCCGCCTGGTCCATCTGAGCTGTGACGTCGCGGTTTTCGAGCCTCGCGATGATCTCGCCGCCTTTCACGAGCGACCCCTCCCGCACGCCCAGCCACTCGAGCCGGCCGGTCGCTTTCGACGCGACGGCGGCCTTGCGCTGCGCCACGACGTAGCCGGTTGCATTGAGGACCGTGAAAGCCTGCGAAGGATACGTCTGCGCGGCCGTTCCAAGCTCTACTTGAACGGCAGGCCGGTAGGCGTACGCGATCAACGCTGCAGCGACCATCGCCGCCAGCAGCAGAGCCCATCGCGCAAGGCGTTTGCGGCGCGAGCCGCGCGCGGCCTGAGTGCCCGCGCGCTCGATGCGCAGGCCTGAGAGATCGGGTTGTGCCAACCAGCGAACCTCTGAGATTCCTTGAACTTGGACGCTTGAGAAGGCGATCGGCGGACGCGGAGCTGACGGCGCTGCGACCGCAAGCGTGAGGCCTTCGCATGGCGCGAAGCACCCCCCTGCCATAAAATCTGACGTTGCGCGCTCCGCTTATGGTTCCGCGCGCTCATTGTATCAGGAGACGTCCCATGACCGCACCGATCCCGACAACGAAACCCGCGTTCGTCTGGGATGATCCGCTGCTGCTCGAAGATCAGCTTACCGACGACGAACGCATGATCCGCGACACCGCGCACGCGTACTGTCAGGAGAAGCTGATGCCGCGCGTCATCGAAGCGAATCGGCTCGAAAAGTTCCATCGCGAGATCTTCACCGAGATGGGCGCGCTCGGTTTTCTCGGCTCGACGATCGAGGGCTATGGCTGCGCGGGCGTGAACCATGTGAGCTATGGATTGATCGCACGCGAAGTCGAGCGCGTGGACAGCGGCTACCGCTCGGCGCTCTCGGTGCAGTCGAGCCTCGTCATGTATCCGATTTACGAATTCGGCAGTGACGGGCAGCGCGGTAAATACCTCCCGAAGCTTGCGACGGGTGAATGGGTGGGCTGCTTTGGCCTCACGGAGCCGAATCACGGTTCGGATCCCGCGGGCATGGTGACCCGGGCGAGGAAAACGAAAGGCGGCTACGTTCTGAATGGCTCGAAAATGTGGATCACGAACGCGCCGATCGCCGACGTCTTTTTGATCTGGGCTAAAAACGAAGAGGACATGATCCGCGGTTTTCTGCTCGAGAAAGGCATGAAGGGGCTGTCGGCACCGAAGATCGAAGGCAAGTTCAGCCTGCGCGCGTCGACCACCGGCGAAGTCGTTATGGACGAAGTCTTCGTCCCGGAAGAAAACCTGCTGCCGGGCGTGTCAGGATTGAAAGGCCCGTTCAGCTGCCTTAACAAAGCGCGATTCGGCATTGCCTGGGGCGCGCTCGGCGCGGCGGAGTTCTGCTGGCATGCGGCACGCAACTACACCATCGACCGGAAGCAGTTCGGGAAGCCGCTGGCGGCCAATCAGCTCATTCAACTCAAGCTTGCCAACATGCAGACGGAGATCTCGCTTGGCCTGCAGGCGGTTCTGCGGCTCGCAAGGCTGGTGGACGAAGGCCGCTCTACGCCTGAAATGGTGTCGCTGCTCAAGCGCAACTCCTGCGGCAAGGCCCTGGACATCGCCCGCGCCGCACGCGACATGCACGGCGGTAACGGGATATCCGACGAGTTTCACGTGATTCGCCACGTGATGAACCTGGAAGCGGTGAACACGTACGAAGGCACGCACGACATCCATGCGCTGATTCTCGGCCGCGCGCAGACGGGGCTCGCGGCGTTCTAGATTTACCAGCCGTTGAACCGCGGCCAGACCGCTTCAACCACGGGTTCGTGCGCGATGACGTTGTAGTGCGAATGCTGCGCGGCCGTCGCGCAGGCGTGGTTCGGCAGGATCCGAAGGAGCGTTCCGACGGGAAAGCGTGCCAGGTCGACGGCCCTCCCGTGACGGTCCGCGATAATCCCGTGTTCCTGGTTCGTCTCGGCAACGATCAAATCGTCGATCGGACGGCCGGCGAGATCGCAGACCACGCCATAGCCCTGGTCGATACGCTGTTTCGCCGTTCCGCGGTCGCGTGAAAGCGCCATCCAGCCCGCATCGGTGATGATCCAGTTGCGATCCGGCTGGTGGCCGATGACGCTCGACAATACGGACAACGCGATGTCT
>DASRIK010000483.1:0-4582 GCA_035650035.1 Burkholderiales bacterium
CGTCGTCGCGAATACCGACGCACAGGCACTCAAGCGCAATCACGCCAAGATTCAGCTTCAACTCGGCACGAACGTGACGAAGGGACTTGGCGCAGGTGCCAACCCCGAAGTCGGCCGACAGGCGGCGATGGAGGACCGGGAGCGCATAGCCGAGCTGATCACGGGTGCCGACATGCTGTTCCTCACCGCCGGCATGGGAGGTGGAACCGGGACGGGCGCGGCGCCGGTCGTGGCCGAAGTTGCCAAGGAGCTGGGCATACTGACCGTGGCTGTGGTTACGAAGCCTTTCGCGTTCGAAGGCAAGCGCCAGCGTATCGCGCAGGAAGGGCTCGATGCGCTCTCCGAGCATGTCGATTCGCTCATCATCATCCCGAACGACAAGCTCATGTCGGTCCTCGGCACGCAGGTCACGCTGGACGAAGCGTTCAAGGCCGCGAACGACGTGCTGCATGGCGCCGTCGCGGGCATCGCGGAAATCATCAGCTGCCCCGGCATGATCAACGTGGACTTCGCGGACGTGCGCACGGTGATGGCCGAAATGGGCATGGCGATGATGGGCTCGGCGAAAGCGGCGGGTCCCGACCGCGCCCGCGTGGCTGCCGAGCAGGCGGTTGCGTGCCCCCTGCTGGAAGACATCAACATCTCCGATGCGCGCGGCGTCCTGGTGAACATCTCGGCGAGCCGGAGCAGCTTCCAGCTCCAGGAGATGTACGACGTGATGGAAACGATCAAGGCGTTCGCGGCGGAATCCGCGACCGTCATCGTGGGCACCGTGTATGACGACCCGCTGGAGGACCAGCTTCGCGTGACCATCGTCGCCACAGGTCTGGGCAAGCCGACTGCGACCGCGCGTCCGCAATCCAAACAGCAGCCGCTATCGGTCGTGGCGCAGAGGACGGGCACCGACAATCAGCCGATGGAAGTCGATTACGACGCCCTCGAGCAGCCCGCCGTCATTCGGCGGCGTAACCGCGATGCCACGGTCGAGGCAATGCGCCAGTCCGGTGTCGAGATGCTCGACATACCGGCGTTCCTGCGTAAACAGGCCGATTAGGCGCCACATGTGTCGATCGGAAGTCAGCCTCGGAGGGAGGCCAACCTGGTTTCCCTCCGAGTTGCATCCGGCCAGGCCGATGTTCGAGAGGGCGCCGGCAAGATGAGTGCCGCGGCCGCCAGGTATGTCATCTGGGTAGCGCGTCGGATCGGGTTTGGCGCCGATCGAATGCGAAAAAAGGGGGGTGTAAGCCAGCTGTAAGTCTTTTTGCTGTGCAACATGGGCGATGTTAAAATCGCGCCCTTGAATTTTGGACGCACTTGTGATCTACCAGCGCACGTTAAAAAACATGATCCGCGCCACGGGCGTGGGGCTGCATACGGGAGAGAAGGTCTATCTCACGTTGCGTCCAGCCGCGCCCGACACCGGTATTGTGTTCCGGCGCATCGATCTTCCGACCCCCGTCGAGATCAAGGCGAGCCCCTATGCCGTGGGCGATACACGTCTTTCGTCGTGCCTCGAGAAAGACGGCGTGCGTGTGTCCACCGTCGAACATCTCATGTCGGCGCTTGCCGGCTTGGGCATAGACAATCTGTACGTCGACCTCACGGCGCCCGAGTTACCCATCATGGACGGCAGCGCGGGTCCGTTCGTGTTTCTGCTTCAGTCAGCTGGGCTGGAAGAGCAGAAAGCGCCGAAGACTTTCATTCGGGTGTTGAAGACGGTTGAAGTCAGGCAGGGTGACAAGTGGGTGCGGTTCGACCCGCACAACGGATTCAAGCTCAATCTCTCGATCGATTTCGATCACCCGGCGCTGGAACGCTCGCGCCAGTCGGTTTGCGTCGATTTCTCGAGCACGTCGTATATCAAGGAAGTGAGTCGTGCGCGCACGTTCGGTTTCATGCAGGATGTCGAGGCGATGCGGGAGCAGGGGCTTGCGCTGGGCGGCAGTCTCGACAACGCGATCGTCATGGACGAGTATCGCGTACTGAACAGTGACGGACTGCGATACGAGGACGAGTTCGTCAAGCACAAGGTGCTCGACGCGATCGGCGACCTGTACCTGCTGGGCCATCCGCTGATAGGCGCCTTTAGCGGCTACAAATCCGGACACGCCCTCAACAATCTGTTGCTGCGCCGGTTGCTCGACGAGCGGCACGCTTGGGAGTTCGCGAGCTTCGAGCGCGTCGAGGATGCGCCGGCCTTTCTTGCCTGGCAGCCGCAGACCATTTGAAGTTGCCGGAAACATCTATTCCGCTCTTCCGCTTCGCTTCGGGCGCAGCGGCACTTTCCTCGCGGCTGGCGCCGCGCTTCTAAATAGAACGTTACGATGATCGTGGTGCGGGTGGTGGCGCTGCTGCTGATCGTCGCGGCCGTGCTCGTGCTCGTTTTCTGGTGGACGCGAAATCGCCGCTACCTGCAATGGGCCTGGCGCGTGTTCCTGCTGGCGCTCTTCGCGATGCTCGGGCTGATGGCCTTCTATTTTGTCGAGCGCCTGCTGATTCCGCCTAGCGCGCTCCTCGTCGACGATGTCGCCGCACGAGGGTAGCAAGTGCTAACTTCAACGCCTTTCCCTCGACGCGGTCACGTAGAGCCTCGAACTCGGTAAGTGCCTGTAATGGTAGGGGTTTTTTACGTTGTAAGCGCTCACCTGCAGGGGTTCCCCCAACTTGCACCTCGATGCGGATTCCAGTAATCTCCGCGTCGTTTTCGCGAATCGCATTCAGCACGGTCGGCGCCAACTGTTTAAGTTTGGCCGCGATGACGCCGTTATCTGCTGAGACACATAGCGTACCCGCCTTATAGCTTTTCACCCGGCTCGATCCTGCGAGTTCCCGGGGGGCGGATCTGAGATACAGCTTTTGCAGTTCCTGCAGTCTGCGCGTGCGCGTTGAAAGCGCTTTCAGCTCGTCGGTAGAACGAAGCAGATCGCCAATGATTCGCGTCGACATGGCAGCGGCGGGGCAGGGTTAGGGGAGCGAGCCAATGGACATCATTTTAGTCTCGGGCAGACTCGCAACGGCCAGAACGATCACAGTGAGTCTCCCTCAGCTTGCGGTGCTCGGCTTCGGCACGATTGCCGCGATGATTGCGTTCACCACCGCGATGAACTACACGCTGCTGCGTTACGCGGCGGACTTGAACGTCCCGCTCGTGCAGCGTCTGCTTGCTTCGATGAAGCCGGAGGACACGACACGCAGCGAGTCCTATCTGCGCGAAAGCCTGAACACGATGGCCGTGCGCATCGGACAAATGCAGGCGGAGCTGCTTCGGCTGGACAGCCTCGGCGAAAGACTTGCGAAGCTCGCTGGTTTCAAATCGCAGGACCTTATGTTCGGCCAGAAGCCCGGGCAGGGCGGCGCCCCCTCCACGCTTCCGACGCGCGATCTCAACCTCGGCGATTTGAGCGAACAGCTCGAGCTGCTTACCCGCCAGGTCCACGACCGCGGCGATCAGCTCGGCGTCCTGGAGTCGCTGTACACCGCCGACAGCGCACGCAAGAAGTTCATTCCGACGACGCTGCCGGTGCACGGGGGGTGGCATTCGTCGAACTACGGCTGGCGCATCGATCCGTTTACCGGCCAGCGGGCTTTCCACGAAGGCATCGACTTCATGGCCGAACAGGGAACGGCGATCGTCGCGGCCGCGGGCGGCGTGGTTGTCTACTCGGAGTTCCACCCCCAGTATGGTAATATGATCGAGATCGACCACGGCAACGGTCTCGTCTCCCGTTACGCCCACGCATCGAAGAGGCTCGTGAAGCTCGGAGACGTGGTCTTGAGTGGCGCGAAGATCGGCGAAGTGGGACGGACCGGGCGCGCGACGGGAACACATCTGCATTTCGAGGTCCGGCACCGCGGCGCGCCCCAAAATCCAGCACAGTTTCTGCGGCTGCCCGGCTGAAGCCGGAAAGCTGAACGAACGAGAGGGTGGGGTGTTCCCCACCCTTTTTTATTGGGTGTTGCGCTCCATTTTTTATGAACTTGTCACCCGGTTCCACGGGTCCAAGCCCCTGACATGATCCAAGGCGTGCTTAAAAAGATTTTCGGGAGCCGTAACGACCGGCTGTTGAAGCAGTATGGACGCACCGTGCGTGAGATCAACGCGCTCGAGCCCGAAATCTCGCGGCTCTCCGACGAAGCGTTGCGCGCGAAAACGGACGAATTCCGTCATCGCATCCAGGAACGGGTCGCGGCTGCGGCTCGGAAGGCCGAGGAAAAGGCATCGTCTGCGGATTCGGCTGAGGCGAGCTCAAATGCCGAGCAGGAAGACACGACGCCGACAGCGGCTGCGCCGGGACAGGATACGGCCATCGATCGCGTACGCCGCGAAGCCCTCGAAGAAATCCTTCCGGAAGCGTTCGCGGTCGTGCGCGAAGCGGGCAAGCGCGTGCTCGACATGCGGCACTTCGATATGCAGCTCGTGGGCGGCATCGCGCTTCACAACGGCAAGATCTCGGAGATGCGCACCGGCGAGGGCAAGACCCTCGTGGCCACTTTGCCCGCGTATCTCAATGCGCTCGCGGGCATCGGCGTCCACATCGTCACGGTGAACGATTATCTCGCGCAGCGTGACGCCGACTGGATG
>DASRIK010000484.1:0-3158 GCA_035650035.1 Burkholderiales bacterium
GTCTTCGCGCGGGTCAGTCCCTATCTCAAGTCCGACATGGACCGGCACGGCATCACCGCCGCGATCGGCGAGGCTCGGATTTTCCGGACGCTGCACGAAGCACTCACCGCGGTGCGCGCCGGCACGCTCGGGGCAACGAGCAAGCAGGGTGGCGCTTTCGGAAAAGACGGGAGTGACAGGCGGGACGAGCGCCAGGATGGTCGTCCCACAGGTTCGCGGTGAACCTCACTGCTCTGATCGGGCGAGGATGAGAGTCTCCCCCGGCGCGAGCGCAACGCGGATCGCATGGACAGAGCCGTGAGAGGCTCCGTTCCCGAGAACTGTAGCATTGGAGATCTCCTCGACCATGCAGGTCCGGTTGTTGCCGACGCTCGAGTACATCGTACTAAAGCGTGCCCCGGCCGGGTTGAGGACCGCGTCGACGAGAACCGAGACTTCCAGCCCGACCCCCGGGTCGGTATTCGCGACGATGACGGATTCGGTGTCGCTCAGAATACGCGAGAAGGCGAGCACGCCGGGCGCGAAGTTCGACAAGCCGAAGTTTCTTCGGTCTCCCGATACGGGGCGGAAATATTGACGTCCGTACCGGAGCATTGGATTCCCCGCGCGTACGCGCGCGATGTCTCGCAGCGCGAGATAGAACGGATCCGTCTCGTCGAAGGCGCCTGACTTTCCCCACAGCGCCTCGCGAACGGCTTCGTTGGCCGAGCCGCTGCCGGCGAGGCCCTGCTCGGTTCCGTAGTACACGCACGGAATGCCTTGAAGCGAAAATAGGCACGCCAGGGCCGCGGGCACCTGCCCGTCGTAGCGATCCGGTTGCGCCGCATCGATATAGCGGAAGCGCGAGTGCTGGTCGTGGTTGTCGAGGAAAGTGACGAAGAAACGGCTGGCCTCGCCATGGGAGCTTACAATTCCCTCCTCGAGGCGCCGTCTCAGGGCGTAGACCTCGGCGATCTGGCTCGGCGAAACAAGTCCCTTTGCGACGCCCGGCAGGCGATAGAACAGCGGAAAGTCGAGAGCGGCGTCTACTCCGATCATGTCGCCTCCATCGCTTGTTCGCCGCCGGCCGACGAACTGCGCAATCTTGTACTCGTCGTCGTAAACCTCGCCGAAAGTGAAGAAGTTTCGCTTGCCGATCTGGAGCGCGAACTCGCGCATCGCGTTGCCGAACAGAAGGGCGAAATCCGGCTCGATATACTTCAGCGTATCGATGCGAAAACCGTCCACATCCCAGTTCGCGATGGCATACTGGTAGCAGCGGATCAGTGCCGAGCGCACCTCCGGCAGAGCGGTGACGAATTCCTTCAAGGATTCGAAATCGCCCCCGGACTCGCCGCCTTTGCCTTTGCGCCGGAATACCGCGTTGAACCGGAGCTCATCTGGCCATACTGCGGCCTTCGACCCGAGGCGCGGGTCATCGCCGCGCGGCGCGTCAGACCAGTCGGGCACGGGCTGCCCGTCGGCTCCGCGCCAGCGCACCGGATAGCTCGCGTCACGCCACGGGGCAGAACTCGCCTCCGAGCCGTCCTCAAGCACATATGCGAACACGTCGCCCGCGTGGTTAAGCACGATGTCCAGGATCACGTACATACCGCGCGCGTGCGCTTCGGATACGAGACGTCGAAGCTCGTTGTCGGGATCGGACTTGTCGGCGGCAAACCGCGGATCCACCCTCAGGAAGTGCTGAATGCCGTAGCCGTGATAGCTTCCGTCCTGCTCCTGACAATTCTGTAGCACTGGGCTCAGCCAGAGGGCGCGCACGCCCAGGCGCTGGAGGTACGCGAGGCGCCGCCGTACACCTTCGAGCGTTCCACCTTGGGATCCGGCGAATGGCTCGTTCCAAGTTCCGCGGGGAGGGGCGACCGGGTTGTTGAAGCGGTCGACGAGAACGAAATAAATCCAGCAGTCACGCCAGTCTTCGGGAGATGGAAACGGGTAGTCGATCTCGACGTCGCGGCCATCCACGCAAACCGTGCGACGCGCCGGGACGCCGCGCCCGCAAGAACATCGTCGACTTCGGGGTCATAAACGGAGGTCGGCATTGGCACCTCCACATCAGGGCGGCGATCCGCCGCGCTCCTGCCGCGGCCGGGTCAGCGAAGCCGCGTGCAGTCGTATGTCGTAGTTGTCCACGCCCATCATCGCCGAGTTCGGCCTGCCGACCTCATGTTTTCCGCGACAGACGTCAGGCCTTCCTCATTTTTCAGATCTTCCAAGGACACGGGAAGGCGGCGGCGCCAATTCGGATGCTCATTGGTCGTGCCCGGCAGATTGACCTGATCCTTTAGTCCGAGGACGTCTTCCATTGAGACGACCAGCAGGCGCGATCGCGCGTCTGCCAGAAACCTCGCCACCGAGGCAAAATCGCAGGCGGCGAGGCCATGCTGCATCAACGCGTCGCGCAGTGCGTCGAGCGCACCGCGCCGCTGCTCGCTCGTCTCGCCGGCCTCGATGCCCAGCGCGTGCTTGACGGCCAGATCATGCTGATCCCGCCACCCGGCAAAGGTCGGAACATCGTGCGTTCCGAACGCAACGAGGGCGTTCTCTCGATAGTGTTCGGGGGGAGAAAAAACACCATTGGCCGAGCGCTCGAACAGCATGACTTGGTATGTCCATATGCCCCATTCCGCGAGAGTTTCACGAAAATTCTCCGGGACGGTTCCGAGATCTTCGCCGACGACAATGCATTCATGTTCCATGCTGCAGAGCGCGGCTATTGCCAGCAGCGCCTCAAAGGGAAAACGGATATAGGCGCCGCAGTTCGGTCGGACGCCGTGGGGAATGAGATAGAGGCGTTTCAAGCCCAAGACATGGTCCAGCCGAATTGCCCCGGCATAACGCATGGACGCCTGCAACATGCGGCGAAACGGCTCGAACTGCCGCTCTTCGAGGCCCAACGGATTGAATCCGGCCAAACCCCAGTCCTGTCCCGCCGTGTTGAGGGCGTCCGGCGGCGCGCCGACTGCCATGCCCGACAAGATCGCATCCTGACCGGACCAGGCGTCGAAGCCATCGCTGCAGACGCCGACCGCGACGTCGAGATAGAGCCCGAGCGGCAGGCCGCGCGCGCGAGCGTGCGCACGACAGCGGTCGAGCTGCTCGTGCGCCGCCCATTGCACGAACTCGACGAACTCAACGGACGTCGCCTCGTCCCGTCG
>DASRIK010000485.1:0-6294 GCA_035650035.1 Burkholderiales bacterium
ATCACCTGCTGGCCCAGGCGGTCGCTCAGCTTGGGCGTGAGCGCGCGCGCCGTGCTATCGGTTCCACCGCCGGGTGCAAAGCCCACCAGCATCCGGATTGGACGCGTGGGATAGGCCTCTGCGGCAATAGCGGCCGACGAAAAACACGTCAGCAACGCAGCCGCCACGGGCAAAGTACGGAATGCAGTCATATTTTCCTCCTCGTTGTGATTGCTATTGAAACGTCACGCAGCCTGCACGGGTGCATTGTCTTTCGCCGCGAGCCGCGCGGAAACGAGCTTCGCGTTGAGTAACAATGCGTGTTCCATGGCGCCCGGATCGGCTTTGCCCTGGCCGACGATGTCGTAAGCCGTGCCGTGCGCAGGCGTGGTGAATACGGACTTCAGTCCCGCGGTCACTGTCACGCCTTTGTTGAATCCGAGCAGCTTCGTCGCGATCTGTCCCTGGTCGTGGTACATCATCACGACCCCGTCGTATTCTCCGCGCAGCGCTTTCAGGAATATGACGTCCGATGAGACCGGCCCGACGCATGCAATACCGCGGGCACGCAATTTCTCCACGGTCGGGCGAATGATGCGAATCTCCTCGTCGCCGAAGAGACCGTTCTCGCCGCTATGCGGGTTGAGCGCCGCGACGGCGATGCGGGGCTTCTCGTGACCGGCCGCGCGCAGCGTATTCTGCGCGAGCTCGACGGCGGACGTGATCCGTTCGGGGGTGATCATGTCGATCGCCGTGCGCAACGCGACGTGAGAGGTCACACGGAACGTGCTGAACTCCTTGATCACGTTCATTTCGCCGAAAAAGCCGGTGTGATCCGTCAATTTCGCGAACATCTGGTGCTCGTCGTGGAATTTCCAGCCGCCCTGGTGCATGGCGCCTTTGTTCAGCGGTGCAAAGCATATGCCATCGAGCTTGCCGGCGAGCGCGAGGTCGATCATGACCTTGAGTGTATCGCCCGTGAGCCGGCCCGAGTCGGGTGAAGCTTCGCCCCGCTTGAACTGCGCTGGATCGACGTTCCCCAGATCGACGAGCGGAAGATCAGTGCGCGGGAACCGCACTTCATCGATGCTCGTGTACTGCGTGTAGGGAAGATTCACGCCAGCGTCCCGGATGCCGAGATCGAGCACGCGGGCATCGCCGATGACGATGAGATTGGCGCGATCTTTTGCAATGCCGGCGGCCAGGACTTTCGCGGTGATCTCGGGACCGATACCGGTCACGTCGCCGAGCATGACACCGATGGTCGGAGATTGGGTCATAGAGTTCCTAAATTAACCGCGAAGGACGCAGAGGACGCAAAGGTCGGTTCAAGAAACAGACAACAGCTGAACGGCCGGCTCGAATAGAACGCAAAAAGGGATCGGACGGTTTACTTCGCCTTCCTGCCCGTCCTTTGCGTCCCCCTCAATGAAATCCTGCGCTTCACAGCCTTGGCGGGTCCGCCGATCGCCAGTAACCGCGTGAGCTCGCGTACGCTTTTCACTTTCTCCAGATGGAACACGAGATCGACAACCTTTTCGGCGTTTGGTTTCGGAAGCCCGCCCCAGGCCGCGCATTCGTGGAATTTGCCTGCGAGCTCGTCGTCGCTCATGGGATTCGCCGGGCTGCCTTTGCCGAAATCGGTGCGACCGCTGATGGCGTGCCCGTCCTCGAGCTCGATGTCGATGATCGTCGTCATCTTCTCGTAACCCGCTGCTTCCGCTTCGGGGTGCACGCCGAACTGCACCTTCTCGATCATCCGCCGCACATCACGGCGGTTCACCACCTCATCCGTGAACTCTGCAAGTCCGGCCTTTCGTTCGAGGAGCAATATCGCCATGCAAAATTCCATGCTGAATTTCGCCTGCAGCTCGTTCGTCGGGCGATGGTGGATCAGCGCGTTGGGCATGTGGCGGTTCGTGCCGACGCGTACCGCCTTTACCTGCTCCGCCCTTATGTCGTGGGTACGGATCAGGTCGAGCATGAGGCCCATGCCGGGGTGCGTGAGCGAGCCGCTCGGATGCGGTTTGATCGACACGCCGGGGAACGCGAACGTCCATGGATTGCCGAGCTTGCGGCTGATTGCGTGCTCGTCGTAGCCGCCGCCTGCCGCCTGGAAGAATCCGCGGCCTGCTTCCAGCACGATGGGCGTAGCGGTCCAGCCGAGCGCGGCGAATTCCGCCGCGACGATGCCGGATTCCGCAGAGCGTCCCGGATGGAAAGGCTTCGTCATGGTGCCGAAGTTTTCCCGCAGTCCCGCCGCCTGGCTCGCCGCGATACCGAGAGCCCGGCGGGTCTGTTCGACGTCGAGCCCGATAAGGCGCGCCGCCGCCGCTGCCGCACCGATCGTCCCCATGGTGGCGGTCGAATGGAAACCATGGTCGTAATGACGCGGATTGATCGCCTCCGCGATTTTCGTTTCTACTTCGACTGCGATTTGATACGCAGTGAGCATGTCGAGCCCCGAGCGGTTGTCCTGCTCGCCGAGTGCGAGCGCGGAGGGCAGGACAGGCGCCGTCGGATGCGTGAGCAGGCCGTACACACGATCCTTGGCGACGGCGAGCTGCGTATCGTCATAGTCATCGGCATGTATGGCGATGCCGTTTGCAAACGCCGCGAACCGCGCGGGCAATTTGAGACTGGTGCCGATCACGGTAGCGCCGCCCGTCGGGGACAGGGCGAGCTTACGAAGGTACGTGCGCACGAGCCGGCCCGATTCCGCGGCGTTCCCGGCAAGCGCAAGACCGAGCGCATCGAGTATCGAGCGTTTTCCCAGATGCATCACCTCGGCGGGAATGCGTCGGGCTTGCGTCATGACGATGAAACGGGCGACGTCTGCTGTGAGTGAAGATCCGGAGGGCATGGGACGGTTCCGAGCGAAAAGCATCGCTTAATACCACAGCATTGCCGTGCAGCCAAGCGAGCGTCAACGTTGTTACAATGGCGCTCCTTTCCGCGTGTCTCCTTCTACCGGAGCTTCCATTGGGCTACACGCTCGCTGAAAAAATTCTGGGTGCCCACGCCGGTTCTCCCGCGAAGGCCGGCGAAGTTGTCGTTGCGCGCGTCGATTTCGCCATGATCCACGACGCGCGGGCAGCGAACGCGCTCACCCAGCTCGGGAAACTCGGCGCGAAAGAGCTGCCTTACGCGCATCGCACCGCTCTCGTGCTGGACCATTATTCACCACCGCCGAATCCGGAAGCCGCCAACATGCACGTCGCGATGCGGCAGTTTTCCGAGGAACGTGGCGCAGTTCTCTACGACGTGGGCGACGGTATCTGTCACCAGGTGTTGCCGGAGGGCGGCCATTTGACTTGCGGCGATCTCGTGGTCGGAACCGATACGCACAGCACCACGTACGGCGCCTTCAATGCCTTCGGCACGGGCGTCGAAGGCACCGACGTGTCCGCCGTGATGATGACGGGCAGGCTCTGGTTTCGCGTGCCGGAAACGATCCGCATCGAGCTCACGGGACGCCTGCAGCCGGGCGTGTGGGCGAAAGATGTGACGCTCACGATGCTGGGCAGGCTCGGCGCGGAAGGCGCGAACTATAAAGCGCTCGAATATTGCGGTGAGGCCGTCGCGGCGATGAATATCGACGACCGGATGACACTCTCCAATCACGCCGCGGAGCTCGGCGCAAAGGCGGCTCTCCTCGAAGCCGACGAAAAGACTTTCGAGTGGCTGAAAGCGCATCGCGCGCGTGAGCCACGGCCCGTGAAAGCCGATGCCGATGCGACGTACGCGGAGCGCATCGTCATCGACGCTGCGGCGCTCGCACCTCAGGTCGCGCGCGCGCATCAGATCGATGACGTCGCCGGCGTGCCGGATGTGGCCGGCAAGAAAATTCATATCGCGCTGATCGGCACGTGCACGAACGGCCGGCTCGATGATCTGCGGCAGGCCGCGGCCATACTCAAAGGCCGGCGCCTCGCAAAAGGCGTGCGGATGATCGTCACGCCCGCGTCGCGGCAGGTCTATCTTGCCGCGCTGCGCGAGGGAATCGTCGAAGCGCTGACAGCCGCAGGCGCTTCGGTCGAAGCGGCTGGCTGCGGAACCTGTGTGAACATTACGGGCCACCTCGTTCCGGGCGACGATCAGGTCGTGATCTCGAGCGCGAACCGGAACTTCAAGGGCCGGCTCGGGAATCCGCGCTCCGAGATCTGGATCGGCTCGGCCGCCACCGTTGCGGCTTCAGCGCTGGCCGGCTGCATCACCGATCCGCGCGAAGTCGCGGGCGGCACCTGGCGCGCTGCGGCATGAATTCGATCATCCGCGGCACCGGTCGCCTGCTGCCTGAAGAGATCAACACCGACGTGCACTGCTCGGCGAAGTACACGCCGGGCAAGGACACGGCCTACATCGCGCAGCACGCGTTCGAGAGAATCGCGCCGGACTTCGTCTCGAGCTTCAGGCCGGGCAACATCATCGTCGCGGGCCGAAACTTCGGCATCAATTCGTCGCGCGAGCAGGCGGTTCATGCGATGCGTTTGCTCGGCGTTGCAGCGGTCGTTTCACCCGCCTTCGGCCGGCAGTTCTTTCGTAACGCGATCAACAATGGTCTGCCCGTCGTCGAATGCGACATCGCCGGCATTCAGCAAGGCGACGTCGTGCAGGTCGACTTGAGCGCGGGCACGGTGAGTGTTCCTGCTCGCGGCATCGAATGCGCGTTTGCACCTTTGCCGTCCGCCATTCAGGCGCTGCTCGCCTCCGGCGGTCTCATACCATTTCTGCAGGCGCATCCGGACTGGAGGCTCCAATGAATCTCAGGATCGAGCGCTTCGAAGTCTTTGGCGTAGCGATGCCGCTCGTCGGCGAATACAAGAACGCGTACCTCTCCAAAACGGTCGTCAAAAGCGCCGTGGTGCGCATCACGGCGACGGGTGGCGCGACAGGATGCGGAAGCATCGAGCCGACGCCCGGCTATTCGAAGGAATCGGTGGAACAGAGCATCACCGTGATCGAAAACCGGTTTGCGCGACTGGTGACCGGCCTCGATCCGACGAACGTGCACAGGATCCTCGAGAAAATCGAACCCGCCGTCTCCGGCTATCTCGATGCGAAGGCCGCGGTCGAGATGGCCTGCGTCGATCTGACGGCGCAAGTGGCGGGCATCCCCGTCCACACGTACCTCGGGGGCGCGGTCAAAGAGCGCGTGCTCTTCAATGCCTGGATCGGAATACTTCCGCCCGACGAAGCAGCGAAGGAGACGCTCGAGTGGAAGCAGAAAGGCTTTCGCTCCGCCAAGATCAAGGTGGGCGGCAACATCGAAGCCGACGCGGCGCGTGTGAAAGCGATCCGCGAAGCCGTCGGCTCGGAGTTCGAGCTTCGCATCGATGCAAACGCGGGCTACGACGCAGACACGTCGATCAAGCTCGCGCGGATGGTCGCTCCCCACCGGCTGCAGCTTTTCGAGCAACCCGTGCCCGACCACGACATCGCAGGCATGGCGCGGGTGCGCCGGGAAGCAAACGCGATGGGGCTTGCAATCATGGCGGACGAATCGGTGCTCGATCACGCGAGCCTGATTCGCATCATCAAGGCTGACGCCGCCGATATCGTCAAAGTGAAGGTCATGAAACAAGGCGGGATGCTCAACACGCGGCGCATGATCGCGACCGCGGAAGCCGCGGGCATACGTTGCGTCGTCGGCCATGGCTTCGGCCTCGGTCCGAATACGATGTCGGAAATCATGCTGGCTGCGACTTCCAACAACGTCGTCGACGGTCTCGAGTGCGTCGGTCCGCTCAAGACGGTGGACGACGTGGTTACGCGAAAGCTCGACCTCTCCACGGGCAGTCTTGCGCTGCCCCAGGCACCCGGTCTGGGCGTCAAGCTCGACGATGCGAAGCTCCGCCAGTACCGGCTGGACGTCGAAGCGGCGGCGTGAGCGCGACGCGATACGAGACGATGCTGCGCGCGTTCCTTTCACTGCTCGCCGGGCTCGCGCTGGTGCTCGGTGCTCAATCGGTCGCCGCGCAGCCATATCCGGCACGCCCCATAACGATACTGTGCTGGTCCGCCGCGGGCTCGCCCGTGGACGTGTATGCGCGCACTCTCGCGAAGCTCCTCTCGACTGAGCTGGGGCAGAACGTGGTCGTGGACAACCGCCCGGGCGGCTCCGGCCTGGTCATGGTCAACACGCTGCTTCGCGCACCGGCGGACGGTTACACGATCGCGGCGAACACCATCACGTTGGCGGCGCTCTTCAGCGAGCCGAACGTCACGTTCAAGCCCGACGATCTACAGATGGTCGTGCGCTCGCAGGTGGATCCGTACGGCCTGATCGTCCACACTTCGACGCCGTTCAGGACG
>DASRIK010000486.1:0-2691 GCA_035650035.1 Burkholderiales bacterium
CCCTCTCCGGGTCCGCTACGCCGGCCAGCGTATACATGACCGTATCGAGGTCCGGCGAGATGGAAAACCCGAGATGCTCGAAGTCGTCCCCGGTATTCACGACGATCGTCAGACGCTCCGGCGCGCACAGTGCAGCAAGCCCCACTGCGAGGCGCGCGCCGCCCACACCGCCTGCCAGTGCGACGATCACCTGAAGAGGTCTTCCTCGCGCGGGCGCACGAGCTCACGTGCGCTGCTCTCGCGTGCGGCATAGGGAAAGCCGCGCACGAGAACGGCGGGGACGCTTTCGTCGGCCTGTCCCATCAGGAGCGATGCCGCGGCCGCGAGCTCGTCAGCCGCAGCAACCTGTGTCATTTCCAGAGGCCGGCCCTGTCGGTCGGCCTTGCCTCTCATGTCGACAAGCGCCGGCACGCCCGATACGCCGATGGCCACGCCTGCGACGCCATTGCGCCATGCGCGGCCGAAACTGTCGTTGATGATCACCCCCACCTCAATGTGAGAGAGCCCGCGCAGTGCCAGCCGTAACGCGCGTGCCGACGCGTCCGGATCTTCCGGCAGCAGGAGGGCGCATGCCTCATCGCCGGTGGAGCCGACGTTCGAGCGATCGAGACCGGCATTCGCCATCACGAACCCGAGCCGGTGCTCGAGGATGAGCACGCCGGGCCTCGCGCGCAGCACTTCGCGCGATTCGCTCAACATGAGCTCGACCAATCGCGCGTCCTTCTGAACGACACGCGCGAGCTCGAGCGCGCGCGCGCCTGGTTTTACCTGGCTCAACGCGACGCGCCTGCCTTCGGCCTTCGAGACGATTTTCTGCGCAACGACGAGCACGTCTCCGGTTTCTAGTCGCGAACCTGTGCGTTCGACGGCTTGCACGAGCAGCGGTGCAAGCGGCGCTCCGAGCTCGATTTCGGGCAAACCCTCCAACGCAGTGAGCGTGAGTTGTCGCACGCGGGCGCGAGTTACGAGTGCCAAAACGCCGGTGTGACGTCCCGGATGAAGCGCTCCAGCTGCGGCAGCTGATCGGTGCCGGCAAAACGGATGCATAGATCCGTCACGCCGGCGGCCTCGTAGCGTTTGAGCGTATCGATCACAGCGGAAGGCGCACCGAGGCCCATGAGGCCGCGGAAATTCACGCCGCCGCCGTAGTATTTCTTCAGGAACTCGGCCGTGACTGTTTCAGCGCGCGCGGTGTCCTCGTCGATGCGAACGGTCGTATAGACACACATCGGAAAGCCCGGACGGGGGCGATTGTGCCGGGCGAATGCTTCGTCGCAAAGCTGTCGGAGGTGACAGCAGTCGTCGTCCGTGAGGTACGTCGTCACGACGCCGTCCCCGAGTCGCCCCACCCGGTCGATCTGTGCGGGAATGATCTCGCCGCGATTGCCGGCGGTGATGAGTATCGGCGGCCCTTGTTCGGTCCAGGGCAATGGCCCGATCGTATGCTCCGTCAGCTTGAAGTCACTGCCTTCGTGCGTGACGGGCTCACCGCTCCAGAGCTTGCGCCATACGATTACGTGCTCTTCCAGGTCTCTCGCGCGACGCTTGTGCACGCGGCCGCATGCTTCCCACTCGCGTTGTATTTCAGGCAAACCCCACCCGGTGCCGAGCCCGAGCACGAGGCGCCCCTGAGAAATCTGGTCGAGCGTCGCGAGCGCGTGTGCGAGCACCGTTGGCTGTCGCAGCGCCGGCAGAAGTATTGCCGTGCCCAGACGCGCACGCTTCGTGATCGCGGCGCAATACGCGAGCGTAGTGAGCGGCTCGAGGCGAGGCTTCGCGACGATGCTGTCGCCTACCCAGATGTCCATGCCGGCTTCGTCGCAGAGTCGCGCGACCGTCCAGCATTCATCGAGCGGGGGTTTGCGCGCCGACTGTATGACGACAGCGCGATGCGGCAGTAGAACGCCTAATCTCATGGGAAGAAAATCGCGAGGAGCAAAGGAATCTAAACGATTTTGAGCTCGCGCAGCTCTGCGATCTCAGCGGCGTCCATGCCGAGCACGTCGCGCAGAATCTCCTCGGTGTGCTGCCCCAGTGTCGGCGGAGGCAGCCTGGGCTCCATTGGCGTGGCCGAAAAGCGCATCGGGCTCCTGACGAGCGGCACGCTCCCGGCGGTCGGATGCTCGAGCTCGATTTTCACGCCTCGCGCGATCACCTGCGGCTCATCGAAAACCTGCGCGATGTTATTGATGGGCCCGTTCGGCACGCCCGCGGCCTCCAGAGCCTCGACCCAGTGACGTGTCGTGCGGCTCGCGAAAATTTCGGCGAGCAGTGGCGTCAGGATCTCACGGTTTTCCACGCGTTTGCCGTTCGTGGCGAACCGCTCATCGCGTGCAAGATGGACGCAGCCTGCCACGTCGCAGAACTTGTTGAAGAGATTGTCGTTGCCGCACGCCAGAATGATGTCCCCGTCCGCCGTTTTGAACGTCTGATACGGCACGATGTTCGGATGCGCATTGCCGAGCCGGCCGGGCACTTCTCCGGTCGCGAGATAGTTCATCGCCTGGTTCGCGAGGAAAGCGACTTGCGTATCGAGCAACGCGAGGTCGAGATGCTGGCCCACGCCCGTCTCCGCGCGGTGCGCGATCGCAGCGCAGACCGCGATGCTGGCGTACATGCCTGTCATGATGTCGACGATCGGCACGCCCACACGTTGCGGTCCGCCTCCGGGCAACTCGTCGCGCTCGCCGG
>DASRIK010000487.1:0-4280 GCA_035650035.1 Burkholderiales bacterium
TGCTTCGTCACCTTGCAGAAAAAGCTCGAGCGCGGCAGCAGCTCGTGATCGGGCTGCCTTTGCTGCTCGCCGGAGCCGGCGGCCTTTACATGCTTTTCCGCAAGGGCCGCTGATTCGACTGCGCCTGCCGCAGGGCCGCAATCACGAGCTCGCACTGCGCGATGAATTTTTCGCAGCGTACGATCCTCTCGAAGTCGTTAGCCCGGCGCGCGGACTCGCATTCCTGTTGCCAGTACGCAAGCTGGCTCTCGATCGTGGTTAGTGCAGCAGGAATCGACATGGCTGATATCCCCCCCGCGTCTTAGTTGTAATTTACAGACTCCCATGCCGGAATCGTACTCGCCCACATCGATTGCCTGTAGTTCCGGACGGTGGGAAGGAGATAGAGCCGGATGGCTCTATCTGCCGTCAGCCCCTGCCCGTTCTGATAGCATTGGCTTCCCCGATTCGATACATCAGAACGTATAAAGAACGCCAGGATGAGACCGTCCAAGAGCAGCGGCGGCGCGGCTCGCGCCTTCCCGCGCCGGCTTCTGCCAAAAGCAAAAACGGGCATCGCGGGTCTCGACGAAATCACGGGCGGCGGTCTGCCGAAGGGCCGTCCCACGCTCGTCTGCGGCGGCCCGGGTTGCGGCAAGACGATGCTCGCGATGGAATTCCTCGTCCGGGGCGCGACGGAATTTCAGGAGCCCGGCGTTTTCATGTCGTTCGAGGAAACTGCGGACGATCTCGTGCAAAACGTCGCCTCGATGGGCTTCGATCTGAATGCGCTTCAGGCCCGCAAAAAGATTTTCATCGATGAAGTGCGCGTCGCCCGCAGCGAAATCCACGAGACGGGCGAGTACGATCTCGAAGCCCTTTTCATCCGCCTTGGACATGCGATCGATTCCGTCGGCGCCAAGCGTGTCGTACTCGACACGCTCGAAGCGCTCTTCGGCGGTTTTTCGAACGCGACGCTCCTGCGCGCAGAGTTGCGGCGTCTTTTCGACTGGCTGAAAGAAAGGAACGTCACCGCGATCATCACGGGCGAACGCGGGCAAGGTCAACTCACGCGCCAGGGGCTGGAAGAGTACGTTTCCGATTGCGTGATACTGCTCGACCATCGCGTCGCCAATCAGCTCACGATCCGGCGCATGCGTATCGTCAAGTACCGCGGCAGCGTGCATGGAACCGACGAGTACCCGTTTCTCATCGCCGAACGTGGCATATCGGTGCTGCCGATCACTTCGCTCGGCCTCTCCCATCGCGCGTCGAGCGAGATCCTGTCGAGCGGCATCGAGGATCTCGACCCAGAGCTCGGCGGCGGTTTTTATTCGTCGAGCAGCGTTCTCGTATCCGGTCTTGCAGGGACGGGCAAAAGCACGTTTGCCGCGCATTTCGCAGCCGGCGCGTGCGCGCGCAAGGATAAATCGCTGTACGTCGCCATGGAACAGTCGCCCGACGAGCTGCTGCGAAACACAAAAGGCGTGGGGCTGCCGCTGAAGCGGCATGTGGCGAGCGGCTTCCTGAAATTCCACGCGCTGAGGCCCACTGCGCATGGCCTGGAGCTGCACCTCACGACGATCCACCGCCTGGTGGAAGAGTTCGAGCCGCGCGTGGTGATCGTCGACGCGATATCGAGCTTCATCGGCATGGGCATTAACGCCGAAGTCACATCGATGCTCGTGCGGCTCATCGATTTCCTCAAGACGAAGCAGATCACGCTCTACATGACCAGCCTGAACGAGACCGGTGAGATGCTGGACCGGACCGGTGCGAACATTTCCTCGGTCGTAGACGCCTGGTTGCTGCTGCGCAACGTCGAGCGGAACAGCAGCCGCGTGCGCACCGTCTCGATCCTCAAGAGCCGCGGCATGGCGCATTCGACTGCCACGCATCCGTTTTCGATCACGAGCCGAGGTATCCTGCTGGAAAGCCCGCTCGCCTCGCAGGGCGCACCATGAAACAGCCATCCACCCGGAAGAAACCCGCCGCTCGGCAAACGACGCGCGGCAAGAGGGATAGCGCGAAGTACGACCTCAGGCTCTACGTCGCGGGTAATACGCAGAAGTCGTCCGCCGCGCTTCAGAATCTCGAGCGCATCTGCGCAGAGCATCTCGGCGGCCAGTATCGAATCGAAGTGATCGATCTGCTCAAGAACCCGGCCCTTGCGCGCGGTGACCAGATACTTGCAATACCGACGCTCGTCCGTCGGCTGCCCTCTCCGATACGAAAGATCATCGGTGATCTCTCCGACACGAGCCGGGTGCTCGTGGGGCTCGACGTGAAGCCCCACGCCTGACATACGGGAGGGCTTTGCGATGCGCGCGGCAAAACGATCGGCTAAAAGCAACGAGCGCCGCCGTTCTTCCCGCCGCCTCCCGGATCGCGTCCAGGCTCCCGTCCGCAGCTGGCCGTCGGAAGCGGAGCAGACGCTGGAGGCCCTCCGCGCCGGATTGATCGATGCGCTGGTCATCCCCGCCGGGCAGCGCGACAGCATCTATGCACTCAAGACATTCGAAGAGGTCGAGCAGGCGAACAGCCAGCTTCGCGAAAGCCAGGAGCGCCTGCTCTTGCTCCTGAGCGAGCGCGAACGGCTCATGCAGGATCTGCACGACGGCTGTATCCAATCCATATACGCCGTCGGGCTCGCCCTCGAGGATTGCCGCAGCCTGATCGCCGAAGACCCGCACAGGGCAGCGGGAAAAGTCGCACAAGCGGCTGCGAGCCTGAACCTCGTGATACAGGAGCTGCGCGCTTTCATCTCGGGGCTGCGGCCGGTCACGTTGCTCGATTTCCCGCGCGAAGTCGGCCGGATCATCGAGAGTTTCGGCATGCGCGGACCGCGATTTCAGATCGATATCGAGCCGGCCGCCACCAGGATGCTTTCGCCCGACAAGGCCGAGCAACTGTTGCAGATCACGCGCGAGGCGCTCAGCAATGTCGTGCGTCATGCGAAGGCAAGGTCCGGCCGAATATCGCTTCGGCGCACCGCGGGCAAAGTGCGGCTCGAGGTCGCGGACAACGGCCAGGGCTTCGACAAGAACGCCGACAAGGGGCGCGGTCTGGGTCTCCATCACATTGCCGCTCGCGTAGAGAAGCTCGGCGGGCAGCTTCGGCTCGATGCAAAGCCGGCGAAGGGCTGCCGCATCGTTGTCGAGATCGCGGCGTAATGTCCGCGAAACGACCGGCGGCAAAGAAAATCCGCCTGCTGCTCGTGGACGACCACGAAGTGGTGAGGCTCGGCCTGCGCACGCTCCTCGCGAAATCGGACCGGATTCAGGTAGTCGGCGAAGCGGGAACTGCGAAAGAGGCGGTGGCCGAGGCGTCGCGGGTACGCCCCGATGTCGTTCTGATGGATCTTCGGCTGCCCGACGGGAGCGGCATCACCGCATGCCGCGAGATTCTGTCGTCAGCCGCCGCAACCCGAGTGCTTTTCCTCACGTCGTATTCCGATGAGGATGCCGTGCGTGCGACCGTGCTCGCGGGAGCGGCAGGCTACCTGCTCAAGGAAATCGGCGGGCAGGCGCTCCTTGACGGCATCGAGACCGTCGCAGCCGGTCAATCGATCCTGGATCCGCGCATCACGCAAGGCGTGTTGAATCAGCTCACGGCCGGCGCGCGCCCCGACGGTCCTCGCGAAGACGAGCTCTCACCGCAGGAGCGGCGTGTGCTGACGCACGTCGTCGAAGGAAAAACCAACAAGCAGATCGCGGCCGCGCTCGGGTTGAGCGACAAGACGGTGAAGAACTATCTCAGCAACGCGTTTCAGAAGCTTCAGGTCACGCGCCGCTCCCACGCGGCCGTGCTGTTCAGCCGGCTGGCGAAACGGCCGAAGGACGCGTAGCGCCGGTGGGCTTCACTGCGGCTTCAGCCCGATGTCGCGCACGAGCTTGCCGTACTTGTCGTATTCCGTCTTCAGGAACTTGTCGAAATACTCCGGCGATTCGTTGACGATGATAAGGCCCGCGGCAACAAGCTTCGCATTCACGTCCGGCTGCTGCATCGCTCGGTTCACTTCCGCGTTCAACTTCCGGACGACGTCTCGCGGCATGCGTGCCGGTCCGACGACGCCGAACCAGCCGCGCATATCGTAGCCGGGCACGATGGCCGTAAAGAGCGGAAGCTGCGGATTGTTCGGCACCCGCTCGTGATTGGTGACGCCGATGAGGATGAGGCGACCCGCCTGCGCATGCGGCGACATGGACGTATACGAGCCGATCGCCGTCTGCACCTGCGCGCCGAGCACGTCCGGGATGATCTGCGCCGCGCCTTTGTACGGCACGTGAAGAAACGAGAAG
>DASRIK010000488.1:0-17996 GCA_035650035.1 Burkholderiales bacterium
CGGGTTGACCGTGCGCAGCGCCTCAAAGCCCAGGCCGAGACGGTCCATGACGCCTGGCCTGAACTGTTCGACGACGACATCCGCGCTCTCGATGAGTGGTCTCAGGGTATCGATCGCATCAGCCGCCTTGAGATCGATTGCGATGCTGCGCTTCCCGCGGTTGAGCAGAGCGAAATTGACGCTGTCGTCGCCAAACCTGGGCGAGTAGGCGCGCATCTCGTCTCCGCGGCCCGGCCGCTCGATCTTGATCACTTCCGCGCCGGCCTCGGCGAGGATGAGCGTCGCGAGCGGGCCGGGAAGGAGCGTGCTGAAATCGAGAACGCGGATGCCTTTTAAAGGTTGCACGATCAGGTCTTACCGCAAAGGACGCAAAGGACGCGGAGAAAAACCGTAGCTACGCTCCTCGCGATGACTCATTCTAATGAAGCCTCCGCGTCCTCCGCGGTTATTTGGTTGAGCGCCGAGTTTTGGCGACGCGCGCGCGGCGCGCGGACGCGTACGCCGGGTCGCCCAACGCTTCGAACAATGCCTGCGTCACGTCGTGGTGGTGTTCGAGCCCGGTGCGCTCGAGCAATGAAATTGGCCCTTCCGGATAACCGAGCCCGAGCTTAAGCGTCGTATCGAGGTCGTCGGCAGTCGCCAGGCCTTCATCGAGTCGTCGCAGCGCTGCATTGAAATAAGGCCGCACGAGGCGGTCGATGATGCGCCCGTCGAAGTCGCCGCAGATGGCGACCTGCAGTCCGGCGGCTTCGAATATCTCTCTGGCCGCGGCCAGCGCAGTTTCAGTCGTATTCGGCTGCCGCACGACTTCGACGAGCGAAGTCGGTTCGGCAGAGCCCAGGCGAAAGCGCGCGAAACCGAGCACGTTCGAGCCTTCGCGGCCGTGGCCCTCGCCGGTGTGCACACCGAGACATTCGGTTCCGAGCTCGATCAATATTGCCGTCCTGCTTTCGGCCTGAGCGAGCGTCTGCAATGACTTCGCAGCGTTTTCTCCCACGATCACGACGACGTCGCCGGACGCTTCGGCTTTCTCCAGAAACGGATGTGCCCCAGGAAAGGAGCGGCTGTTGCCGGTATCGATCAGTTGATAAATCACCGTGTCACCCGCCGAACATCGCGTTTCCGCGATAGGTATAAAACCCTTGTCCCGTCTTACGGCCGAGCTGACCGGCGGCGATCATGCGCTTCACCAGCGGCGGCACCGCATTACGCGGCTCGTGGGTAGAGGCGTAAAGCGCTTCCGCCACGAGCAGATGCGTGTCGAGCCCGACCAGATCGAGAAGCTCGAGCGGCCCCATGGGATAGCCGAGGCCTACCTTGACCGCACGATCGATTTCCGCAGGCGCAGCGACGCCCGCTTCGACAAGCCGAATCGCATCGTTATGGAACGGCACGAGAAAGTAATTGAGGATGAAGCCGGGGTTGTCCTTGGTCCTGACGGGGATCTGCCCCATGGCCTTGCAGAAATCCCACGCCGCGCGGAAAGTCTCGTCGCTCGTTTTGAGCCCGGGCGACATTTCCACGAGCTTCATGAGCTGCGCCGGAAGACAAAAGTGCATGCCGACGAAACGGTCTTCACGTCCCGATCCCGCCGCGATCTCGGTAATCGAAAGCGTGGACGTGTTGGACGCGAAGATCGTGTGCGGCGCACAGACTCTGTCGAGCTCCGCACACACCGCGTGCTTCACTTTCAGGTCCTCGAACACGGCTTCGATGACGATGTCGCAGGCGGAAAGCGCGGCGATATCGGTCGTGCCGGAGAGGCTCGCCATGATGGCGTCCACCTGTGCGACCGTGAGCTTCCCCCGCTCGACGGATTTCGCGAAGAAGCCTTCGGTCTGCCCGCGCGCGCGCTCGAGCGCTTCGGTTCCGGTATCGAAGACGATCGTTTTGAAGCCCGCGCGCGCTGCGACGATCGCAATGCCGGCACCCATCGTACCGCTGCCGGCGACACCTACTGTTCTAATGTCGGTCATGCATACGGTCCCGAAGCTTCATGATCCTTCGTGTCCTTGGTGTTCATGCTTTTTTCATGAAGCTTCTTCCGATGAACTGCCGGTGGATCTGGTTCGTGCCTTCCCAGATCTGCGTGATCTTCGCGTCGCGCATGAGCCGCTCGACGCGGTAATCCTTGCAATAGCCGTATCCCCCGTGGAGCTGCACGGCGTCCGTCGTGATGCGCATCGCGAGATCGGAGGCGCGAAGCTTGAGCATCGAGGCCTCCACGCCGAAATCCGGCGCGCCGCTGTCGACCAGTGCAGCAACATGCCGCAGCCAGGCTTCGCACATCGCGAGGTCCGTTGCCATGTCCGCCAGCATGAACTGGATGCCCTGAAACTCGACGATACGCCGGCCCGATTGCCTGCGCTCGTTGATGTAGAAAACCGCGTCCTCGAAGGCGGCGCGTGCAATGCCGAGCGCGTGCGCCGCAACGCTGGGCCGCGACTTGTTGAGGGACGCGAGGAGTATCTTGAGACCTTCGCCTGGTTTTCCGAGCAGGTTGGCGCGCGGTACGCGGCATCCGTCGAACGCGAGCGCCGCCGTGCTCGATGCGCGCAATCCCATCTTGTCTTCCTCGCGCACTACGCTCAGGCCCGGTGTGCCTTTCTGGACGACCAGCGCCGAAATCGCCTGCCTGCCGTCCTCGATCTCGCTCCACTTGCCGAAGAGCAGATAGAGGTCCGCGTGCGCACCGTTCGTGATGAATGTCTTCGAGCCGTTCACGACGATCGAATCGCCATCGGGACGAAATTCCGTCTTCATCCCGGTCGCATCCGAGCCTGCGGTCGGCTCGGTGATCGTGAGCGAAGCGAGTCCCCCTCGACCCATGACCGGCAGCAGCCGTTTTTTCTGCTCTTCGCTGCCGAAATCGATGAGCGGCTTCATCGCATGGAAATTGGTCGCCCACACGACTCCTGTGGACGCGCACGCTTTCGAGATCTCGCGCACGCACTCGAGGTATGCGCCGTACGAGAGCGGCGCACCGCCATACGCCTCCGGGATGAACATGGCGTTCAGTCCAAGGGCGTTGATCGCCTCGATGTTCTTCCACGGAAACTCGCCCGTTCTGTCGTACTCCGCCGCGCGCTGGGCTATCGTCTCCCTGGCAAGCGCCTGCACGCTGTCGATCAGCATGCGCTCTTCGTCCGAAAACACGGCGGCGGCATCAAGGCGATCGAAGACAGTCATCAATGAGCTATTCCCTGCCCGCCGTCGATGTAAATCGTCTCGCCCGTGAGGAACGGGATGTCTTCCGAGAAAATCCCTGCGACGAGCCGTGCGATCTCCTCGACCGTTCCCGGACGGCGACCGGGGATGCGCTTTTCGATGTACTCGCGCACAGGGCCGCTCTCGAGCGATTGTCTGTTGAGGTCGGTCACGACGTACCCCGGCGCGACGTCGAGCACCCGTATATCTTTCGACGCCCATTCGACCGCCAGACAGCGCGTCATCGCGCCGACCGCCGCCTTGGACGCGCAGTAGGCGAGATTGCGCTTTACACCGATCTTGTCGAAGAAGGAGCCGATGTTCACGATCGTGGCGCCGCCGGCTTTGACAAGGTGCGGGTACGCTTCCCGGCTCACGGTAAACACGGACGTGGCGTTCGTTCGCATCACGTGCTCGTAAGTGGCGGTATCGAGCTCGTGGCTCGGGCCGTCGAGATGGATGCCGGCGTTGTTGACGAGACCGTGTAGCCCGTTGCGTTGCGCCACCGCTGCCAGCGCATTACGCACGCTGGCCTCTTCGTTGACGTCGCACACGTGCGTGATAAACCGGCTCTGGAACGCCGCCGCCGCTTCAGTCTGTGGCCCGGTTCCACTGCGCGTAAGACATGCGACGCGGAAGCCGCGCCGCGCGAGCTCCACGGCGATCCCCGCGCCGATACCACGGCTCGCACCGGTCACGGCAATCGTTCGCGTTTCTGGATTCGTCACCCGTCACCCGTCACGGAAGTTTGGTTTCCGTTTCTCGATGAACGCGGCCATGCCCTCAGCTGCATCGCTCGTTTGAAAAGCCAGGGTCGACAGATCCGCTTCGATTTTCAGACCTTCCGAGATCGGCGTCGCGAGCGCCCGACTCACCGCCTCGCGCGCGAACCCGAGCACAGGGAGACTGTAGCGGGAAAATTCGCGCGCATACGCGACCCCTGCTGCGACAGGCTCGCCGTCGATGAGGCGCTGAACAAGACCAATGCGGTACGCTTCTTCGGCGTCGATCGTGCGGCCGCAAAGAATCATGTCCATCGCGCGGCCTTCTCCGACGACGCGCGGCAGCCGCTGGGTTCCGCCGTAACCCGGGATGAGGCCCAGCTTGATTTCGGGCAGCCCCATCTTCGCGTTGCGGGTCGCAATGCGTAACGTGCACGCCAGCGCAAGCTCGAGCCCGCCTCCGAATGCGTAACCGTTGATGATTGCAATGGAAGGCATCGGCAGGCGCTCGAGCTTGGAGAACGTGCGCTGTCCCAGCTCGGCGCCGCGCTTCTGCTCGACCAGAGAGCGGCCCGTCAATTCCTTGATATCCGCGCCTGCACAAAAGGCCTTCTCACCCGCGCCCGTAACGAACAGAGCGCGCGCGTGACTTTGCGCGACGTCGTCGATCGCGCGTCCAAGATCGGCGATGAGCGAAAGCGACAGCGCATTCAGCGCGTCGGGGCGATTGAGCGTGATGAGCGCGAATTCGTCGACTCGGGAGAGCTTGATCATGAGTTATTCGCCTCCGCATCTTTACTGACCCACCGCACCGGCTGCGGCGTCACACGCCCGCCTTTCGTCCACTCGACGAGCTCGCGTTTCAATACCTTGCCGCTCGCCGTCATGGGAAACTCCTCGAGCGCCAGGTAGTACTCCGGCATGTCGTATTTCGAAAGCCCGCATTCGTGCAGATGCGAGAGAAGCTGAACACCGTCGATGCTCGCGCCTTCCCGGGTGACGACGGCGATGCACACTTTTTCGCCGAGTCGCTCGTCCGTTACGGGATACGCGGCAGCTTTGAGCACGTCGGGATGCTTGATCGCGAGGTTTTCGATCCGCGCAGGGTAGATGTTGTGCCCGCCGCGGATGATGAGGTCCTTCTTGCGGCCCACGATCTGCAGATTGCCTCGCCCGTCCATGCGCCCGAGATCGCCGCTCATGAACCAGCCGCTCGCGTTGAACGATTTCTCGGTCGCCGCCTGGTTGTCGAAATAGCCGAGCATGAGGAGCGCGCCGCGCGTGCCGATCTCGCCAATCTGGTCAGGTGCCGCTTCACGGTCGGCGTTCTCCGCGTCCCAGAGCCGCGTTTCGTAACCCATGCACGCCCGCCCGCACGTCGAGGTGATCGTCTCCACGTCGTCGGCCGGCATCGTGTACTGATGGGAGCCGTTCTCCGTCATGCCGTAGATGTTCTGCGGCGCGATGCCCAGATCGAGAAACGTGCGCGCGGTCTCCGGCGGAATCACCGAGCCCGCCATATAGAAGAGATTCACCTTGCCGAGCTTCGACATGGCGCGCCTTTTCATATCGGCGAGCACGTCGACCGCATGCGTCGGGACCCCCATCACGTAAGTTGCGCCGGTTTCGACGATCCAATCGAGCGGCTTCATGCCTGCGGGGAGATCGTTCACGACGAGCTCGAAGCCGGCGACGAGACTCTGCTCGAGCGCGACCGTCGCGATGTGATGTGAAAGCGGGCTGTGGCTGTAGACTATCGTGCGCTCGTCGTGGTGCCAGTCGTGCACCATCGCGCGTCCGTTAGCGAGCAGTGTGTTGTCGGAATGCAGTACCCCTTTCGGCATGCCTGTCGTGCCGGACGTGAACGCAAGATAAACGATCTTGTCGGGGTTCTCGTCCGGTACTGGGGCGCCGGCTTCTGCATCTTTCGATGCCTGTGGAACTGGCTGTGCTCCGGAAACAGGCTCGCCGACGAAGTACATCCGTTTCATCGAGTCGAGCGCGCGCGCCGTCGCAAATACATCGTTCCTGCGACCGTCGGCACCGTGTCCGCGCTGTGCGAAAAGCGCAGCCGTGCCGATGCGCTCCATGAGCTGCGCGACTTCGGCGACCGTGTAGTTCTGATGTAAGGACGGGTTGCACACATAGCCGTTGCGCGAGCACGCAAGGAACACGGCAACGCCTTCGGCGCAGTTCGGCAGCCAGACGGATACGCGCTGGCCACGTTTCAGTCCCGCCTCGTGCAAATCCGCGGCGATCGCGTCGACCCAGCGGAGCAGCTCTGACCACGTCAGGCGTCGCCGACTGTCGCGCAGCGCGTAAACCTGAGGCCTCACGTTCGCGTGCTTGCGCAGCAGCGTGTAAAGCGTGTCGTCGCGCCAGTGGCCTTCGGCGTAGTAGCGCCGGGCGACTTGCGGGTCGTGCAGCGTGAGGATCGTGCTCAATGTCCGAACTTGTCCGGATCGGGCGTGCGCTTGCCGCGGAAGGCTTCGCCAAGCTCCTTGCACTCGTCCGTGTCGAGGTAAAGCCGCAGCAGGAGGTCGTGGGACACGCGCGAAAGCCCCGACACGCCGCCATGTCGCGCCACGAAGGCGCCTTTGAGCGCCGCGAGCGCAAAAGCGCCGCGCTCGGCGACGGCTTCGGCCATTTTGCGAGTTTCTTCGACGAGCTTATCGTCCGGCACGACTTTGTTGATGAGGCCGATCTCGAGCGCTTCCCGCGCGCTGAGCCGCGGGTTGAGGAACCAGATTTCCTTGGCTTTCTTCTTGCCGACAAGGTCTTCGAGATACCACGTGCCGTAACCCGCATCGAAGCTGCCCATCATCGGGCCGACCTGCCGGAAAACCGCGCTCTCCTTGGCGATCGTGAGATCGCACATGACCTGCAGCACCTGTCCGCCGCCGACGGCATAACCGTTTACCGACGCGATGACCGGCTTCTGCAGGCGCTCGATGCTTTCATAGATCTCGAGGGTCGGCAGCATGCCCGCATAGAGCGTGCTGTCTTCCATGCCTTCCTTGCGCCCGCCGATGCAGAAGAACTTGTCGCCCGCGCCTGTGATCACGAGCACGCGCGTGCGCGTTTCACGCCGGACCTCGTTGATGCAGTCGCGGATGTCGTGGCACATCTGCGGCGTGAACATGTTGCCGTCGTCCGGCCGATTCAGCGTGAGCCAGCCGACCGCGCCTTCTTCGCGATAGAGGATAGTTTCGTATGTCATCGTGAGCCGTAAGCCGTAAGCGCTAACCCGATTAGACCACCTTGTCGCGGCGCAGCTGCGCGATTCTCGCCTCGTCGTACTCCAGCCATCCGCGCAAGACGCTGTCCGTGTGTTCGCCGAGCCGCGGCGGCGGGAGGCGATAGCTCGAGCTCGTGCCATCCACGCCTATGCCGAGCCCGACCTGCGGAATGGTGCGGCCGTTCGAACGGTCGGTGTAGAAAAGACCGCGCGAGACGAGCTCGGGATCGCCCGCCACCTGGTCCACGCGATTTACCGGACCCGCCGGTACTTTCGCCTCCACGAAAATCCGCAGCCACTCGTCCCGGCCTCGGGTCGAAAGCACTTTCTGGATTTCCGCAACGATCTCCGCGCGTGCTGCACGCCGGCCTGCGTTTTTCGCATAGCGCGGATCGCGTCCGAGCTCCGGCCGTCCCGCCGCTTCCCAGAAGCGCTGCCATATCGCATCGTTGCCCAATCCGAGCGTGATCGGATCGTCGCGCGTATCGAAGGTCTGATAGACCGCGATGACGCTGTCGCGCGCGCCGCTGCGCTTGGGTACTTCTCCGGATCCTAGATACGGCACGATGCGGGGCGCCATGAAGCGCGTCATGCTGTCGATCATGGAAATGTCGATGTGGTGCCCCCGCCCCGTACGGCTGCGATCGAAAAGCGCAGCGAGCGCTGCGTATGCGGCATCCATGCCGGCGATGAGATCGGCGGCCGGCGTTCCCACCTTCTGCGGAGGGCTTTCGGCCTCGCCAGTCAGATCCATGACGCTGCTGTAGCCTTCGGCGATCAGGTCGTAGCACGGGAAGTCTTTCCGCGTGCCTTTCAGACCGAAGCCGGTCAGCGACACGTAAACGAGGTCCGGCCTGACCGCGGAGAGACTGCCGTAGTCCACGCCGAGCTTACGCTGCACCCGCTCGACGAGATTGACGATCACGAGGTCGGCCTTGCGCACGAGATCGTGCAGGACATGGCGGCCCGCGTCACCGCTGTAATCCAGCGTTACGCTCGACTTGTTGCGGTTGACGCTCAGGAACCACAACGATTCTCCGTCGAGGAACGGCGGACCCCAGGCGCGGCTGTCGTCACCGGCGCCCGGACGCTCGACCTTGACGACCTCCGCGCCCATGTCCGCGAGCAGCATCGCTGCGTACGGCCCTGCGATCGAAGTCGTGAGATCGATGATGCGCACGCCTGAAAGCAACGCAATCGGCGGCGCATTCGACGGCGCAGGCAAAGCATCGAGTGGGAGCACTTTTTCGGTTAAACCGTGACGGGTGACTGGTGACGAATGACGGGTGCTTGGCCGGGAAAAAGCGGCAAACGCGAAGTTAAAGTACATCCGTCTCGCGGGTCAAACGCTTCCACCAGGCTTCCGCCTGCTGCTGGCTCCACGGGTATTCCACGGCGAGCGCTTCGAGCAGCGCGAGCACGATCACGACATCGTGCGGCCGCTCGGCCCGGTCTTTCGCGAGACACCGCGCAACGAGCTCATCGAAGCGCCTCGGCACATCCGGCAGCGTGTCCGATACTTTCGGAGCAGGCGTATGCAGCACCTGATACGTGAGATCGTGCTCGGCCGCCGTGTCGAAAAGCTCTCGCCCGGTCACGAGGAAATAGGCGACGGCACCTACCGAGTAGATGTCCGATCTCGCATCGGCATCGGCGGGATTGCGGATGCGTTCCGGAGCCATGTATCGCGGCGTTCCAAGCACCCGCTGGAACTGCGTGATGTCGCGCGAATCCCCGCGGTCGGTATCTTTCACGAGGCCGAAATCGAGGATTTTCACGACGTCGTGCTCGCCGCCGCGCCGGCACAGCATGACGTTGTGAGGCTTGATATCGCGATGCACGAGCGAGCGCCCATGCGCGACGCGCAGCGCTGCACAGAGCTGCTTCAGCACGTGTATCGCCCGCGCAAGAGGCATTGGACCGTGCTGCGCGACGAGCTTGTCGAGCGTCTCGCCTTCGAGATACTCCATCACGTAATAGAACACGCCTTCGCGCGTGCGGCCGTAGTCGTAGACCTCTACCGTATTCGGATGCAGAAGCTGACTTGCGAGCTGCACTTCGCGCTCGAAGCGCGCGACGATCTCGTCGTTCGCCATGTGCGGCTTCAGCATTTTCACGGCGGTCGGCCGCTTGAGCAGCGCATGCCGGGCAAGAAAGACTTTTCCCATGCCGCCTTCGCCGATCTCGCGCTCGAGCCGGTACTGTCCGAGCATGCGCGCGTCGCCGACCTGAGTGCGCAGTCGTCTCACGACTAGAGCCGACCATGCCGCCGCAAGCAGAATTCCTGCGAGTAACGTCAGCACGATGATCGCAGCCAGCGTGATGTAACGCAGTGGCGCGTAAGCCTCGCCGGCCTCCATTTCCATTGCGAGACCGATGTCGTGCTCGGCAAGCCACCGCCACGCTCCGACGACTTGCGCGCCCCGATAACTGCGGTACGGCTCGACGAGAACGCCGCGGCGTTCGGCCGGATCGGATTTCGTCCGTGAAGCCATCGCGAGTGCACCGAGCTGCGTGAACGGCCGTGCGGCGAGCTCGAGCGCCGGCTGATGTCCTTCCGCCAGGTTGCCTCCAGGATCGCGAAGTTGCACGCGCAGCATCGAGCTCGCGTTCGGCTCGTCCGGTACGAGGCCGAGCTTGCGCAACTCGGGCTCGAAACGCGACTCGGAAAGCATCGTGCCGTCCGGTCCGAATGCATACACTTCGCCCGTCTCGCCCGGTTTGGCGGCATTGAGAATCTGCGTGAACTGCGCATTCGCGTAGTGGGCAAAACCGAGCGCCGCGATCACTTCGCCGCGTGCGTTTCGTACCGGCGCATCGAACCAGATGACGGGTCGGGCGAATGCGGCTTTCTCGAGCCCCACGATGCGGTCCTGCTCGAGGTACGGGCGAATGAATCGCGCGCTCCCCTGGAACACCGCCGCGAGGTGCACGAGAAAGGGGCCGGGATTGATGCGACGTCCGGTGTAGTCCTGGACCTGTGAGGCGACGATCATCCCGTTCGGGTCGACGACATTGAACGCGATGGCGCCGGTCTGCTTCAGCGCCGGCTGCAGCAGCGTTTCGAGATGCACGCGCTCCCGCGCATTCCAGAGCTCCTGCGGTTTCGCGGAGGGGCCGCGCTGCAGATCGAGCAGGCGCTCGATGTCGCGCCGGACCTCGGGCTCGTCGGCCCAGAGGCTGACGGCGGCGAGACGGTCGTTCACCCAGACTTCCAACGCCTGCACCTCGGCGTCCAGCACGCTCACGAGGCCTGCAGCGCGGATGTCCCGGAGAGAATTCTTGACGCCGCTGTACATCCACGCGCCGAGCAGGATCAGCGCGGCCGCGGTCACCATCGCCAACGCGTTCAGGCGCGCGTTGGCGGCAATCAGTCTTAACGCGAGCTTACTGACGCTGTCGTCGCTCTTCGCCGGGACGGCTTCTGGCGCGGTTTCGGTTCTCGCGCGAGGTTCATCCGACATGGCGATGAACGACCTCGCGCGCGCTGCAGCTTAAGGTAACAGAACCGTTTGGCCCGTAGTCTTCCGGTTCTGCAGGTCGATATGCGCCTGCGCCGCCTCCCGCAGCGGATAGGTCTGGTTGATTTTGATTTTCACGGCGCCTTTCCTGACGACTGCAAAGAGCTCGCGCGCGGCGGTATCCAGATCCTCGCGCGTCGCGGTGTAGCTTCCGAGCGTGGGCCGCGTGAGGAAAAGCGAGCCTTTCTGCGCGAGGAGACCGATATTGACGGGCGGCACCGCGCCCGAAGCATTTCCGAAGCTCGCCATGAGCCCGAGCGGCGCGAGGCAGTCGAGCGAATCCATGAACGTGTCCTTGCCGACGCCGTCGTAGACGACGGGTACGCCTTTGCCTTTGGTAATCTCCTTCACGCGCTCGGAGACTTTCTCCTTCGACGTGACGATCACGTGCCTGCAGCCGGCCTTTTTCGCGAGCGCGACTTTCTCTTCGCTGCCGACGGTGCCGATCACCGTGCCGCCGAGATACTTCACCCACTGCGAAAGTATCTGTCCCACGCCGCCCGCGGCGGCATGCACGACGACGGTGTCGCCTTCCTTCACGCGATACGTCCGCCGGCAGAGATACCAGGCCGTCATGCCTTTCAGCATCATTGCGGCCGCTTCCTGATCGTCGATGCCGTTCGGTACCTTGACGAGCTTCTCGGCGGGCCTGAGCAGCGCTTCTGCATATGCCCCGATCGGTCCTGCGTACGCGACGCGATCGCCTACCTTGAATTCCTTGACCTTGGGACCGACAGCCTCCACCACGCCCGCGCCTTCCGAGCCGATGATCAGCGGCATCGGCATCGGGTAAAGCCCGCTTCTGTGATACGTATCGATGTAGTTGAGACCGATGGCCTTGTTGCGGACGCGCACTTCGCCGGGTCCCGGGTCGCCGACGTCGACTTCTTCCCATTTCATGACCTCGGGGCCACCGTGCTGTTCAATCCGAATGGCATACGGCATATGATCGTCTCCTGAAAAACCTACGATGCGCCCGGCGAGCCGGGCGCGCACCTTTCAACGCGGCTATCGCCGCGTATTTCAGAACTGTTTCGGGGAAGCCGATTATAGAGTGCCTCGCGCTGTCACGCAGTCCGCTTACGCGCGCTCCACGTACGCGCTCAGGAACTGGCGCTTCCTGCCGTCAGGAAAAACGATCTCGACCTGCTCGGACGTTGCGGAGGCGACACGACCTTTGCCATAGCGCGGAACACGAACGGCTTCGCCGGGGTTGAAGGACGGCGCGGCGACGGCCAGCCGTCTCGCCCAACGCGGGCGTGTCGATTTCGGCGCGAGGCGTTTTTCCGGCGGATCGAGACAGTTGTCGCACGTGCCGCAGCGGTCGAAGTCTTCCGCTTCCTCGAAGTATTCGAGCAACACCTTCCAGCGGCAGAAAGCCGTCTGCGCGTAGAAAATCATGCGCTCGAGCTTCTGCCGGTCGGCTTCGCTCTTGCGGCCGTATTCGTCCGCGAGACGCGACAGTGCCTCCGGATCGACGTCCGCGTCCACGAGCCTGTAATGCAGGCTCCTGTCCTGCTTCGCGTAGCCTGCGTCTTTCAGCAGCTTGAGTGCCACCTTCAGCTTGTTGCCCGGAACGCCGACAGCGGCTTCCTGCACACGCGTGTAAGCCGGCGGGCCTTCCTCTGACTCGAGCTTGCGCACCGCTTCGTACGCCTGCTCGACGTCCTCGGCCGCGGGATAGCGTCCGCCGAGGAAGAACTGCTGCACGCGCTTGTCGCGGGTGTCGTAGAGCAGGATGCACCGCGCAGGCTCGCCGTCACGACCCGCGCGGCCCGACTCCTGGTAATACGCTTCGAGCGTCCCCGGTATCTGGTAGTGCAGTACGAAGCGGATGTCAGGCTTGTCGATACCGAGACCGAAAGCGTTCGTCGCGACCATGACACGGCAGCATCCCGCCATGAAATCGTCCTGGCTCTGGTCACGGTCTCTTGCGCGCATGCGGCCGTGATAGCGGCCGACCGAAACGCCTGCGTCGCGCAGCGCCTCGTAAACGATGTCGGCGTTTTTCACGGTCGCCGTATACACGATGCCGCTGCCCGCGAGCCCGGTCGCGAGCCGCAGCACCTGCGTCATTTTTTCTTCTTCGTTGGTTGCGTGAAAGACGCGGAACTGCAGATTCGGCCGGTAGATCCCGGTATTGATGACCGCGAGCTTCCGCCGGAGCTGCCGCTCGATGTCCTCGATCACCGGGGCGGTTGCGGTCGCGGTGAGCGCGAGAAGCGGCGGATCACCGAGCGTTTCCATCGCGTGCGCGATCTCGAGAAAAGCCGGGCGGAAATCGTGCCCCCAGTGAGAGATGCAATGCGCCTCGTCGATGACGAAGAGATCGAGGCGCGCCTCCTGAAGCACCTTGAGAAACGATGCGTCCGTCAGACGCTCCGGCGTCGTGAAAATCATCTCCGTCGCACCGGCCCGGATCGTCTCGAGCGCCGCCTGCTCCTCGCGCGCCGAAAGCGTGCTGTTCACTTCGACCACGGAGACACCGGCCTGCGCGAGCTTGTCCACCTGGTCTTTCATCAGCGAAATGAGCGGTGACACGACGACCGTCAATCCCGGCAGGTGCAGCGCAGGAAGCTGGTAGCAGAGCGATTTACCCGCACCCGTCGGCATGATCGCGAGGGTGTCCTTGCGGTTGAGCACACTCGCGATCACTTCCTCCTGGCCCGCGCGCAGCCGCGTGTACCCGAAGGTCTCGCGCAGCGTTTTACGAAGCGCTTTATTGGAAGTGGCAGGGGGCATGCTGGTGATTGTTCTCGAACTTCAGGAATGTCCGAATACGCCCTCGAGCGCGAGGTGCGTCGGCAGGTACACGAGCGCCGGTAGCAAGAGCATCAGCAACCCGAGATATGCAAGCCGTGGAATGCGCTGCTGGGGACCGCCCCACAGGCCGTATACCCAGTTGACGTTCTCCTGTGGCGTGGTAAGCGCATAAGTAAGAGGCAGCACGAGCGCTGCGAGCGCTGTCTGCGCGGCAAGCGCACGCGAGTCGTAACCCAACACATGGATGATCCACAGCAGCACGCCGGGCATGACGAGGTGAAAGAGGAGCGACAAACCGCGAACGTACAACGGCTTCTCCGCTTCGAACATGTAGTCGGCGAGATCGGTCAGACGCCGTCGCGTGAGCAGGCGTCCGAAAAAACTCGCAGCCCAGACGAGCTCCGGCAGCATCACTGCCAGTGCCATCATGCTGGCCAGGAGTGCACTTTCGAGCCACAGCGCGAAGGCTGTCGTGAAGAGCGCGATATCGGAAAACCACAGGAAATTCTTCGCGCCATACACCCGCAGCCAGATCGGCGCAATGATGGCGCACATCAATGAATAAGCAATCTTTAGCCAAATCGGAAGCGCGGCCTCCACTGGCGGTCCTTCTGAGTCGCATGCGTAAGCGCGATCACGCAGTCTCGAACACGAGCCCCGCGTGCTCGCGAAGCGCGTGAAAACGTATTCTGGGCCAGTTGTCCTGTGCCGCCGTGAGCTCGGGAGCATGGCTTGCGAGGAAGGTCGGCGCGTCGACGACGTCGTAGGCAATGCGATGAGCGTTGCTTTCGATGAAGCGCTTCAGCTCGCGCTCGTCGTCGCACGTCACCCAGCGTGCAAACTTGTAGCGTGCGGGCGCAAGGCGCGCTTCTACACCGTACTCCTGCTTCAGCCTGTGCGCGACGACCTCGAGCTGAAGCTGACCGACGGCGCCGAGGAGCAGCGCCCCACCGAGGTGAGGCCGAAAGACCTGAATCGCGCCCTCTTCGCCGAGCTGGGCAAGACCCGTGCGAAGCTGCTTGTTACGCATCGGATCGGCCAGCTCCACCGTATGGAAAAGCTCCGGGGCGAAAAACGGCAGACCCGTGAACTGGAGCTTCTCGCCTTCGGTGAGCGTGTCCCCAAGCTGCAGCACGCCGTGGTTGGGGATGCCGATCACGTCGCCCGCATAGGCCTGCTCCAGCAAATCGCGCCGCTGCGACAGGAAGGACACGACACTGTTCGTGCGCAGATCCTTGCCGTTGCGGCTGATCTTGAGATTCATGCCGCGCACGAACTCGCCCGAGCACACACGAACGAATGCCACGCGGTCGCGGTGTGCAGGATCCATGTTCGCCTGGATCTTGAACACGACGCCGGTGAACCTGCCCTCGGCCGGCTCGACGACGCGCTGCATCGCTTCCTTCGGGCCGGGCGGCGGGGCGAGATCGACGAGCGCGTCGAGTGTCTCCCGCACGCCGAAATTGTTGATCGCCGAGCCGAAGAAAACCGGCGTCTGCTCGGCACCGAGGAATGCTTCCCGGTCGAATGCCGGCGACGCACCCTGCACGAGCTCGATTTCGTTACGCGCCTGCTCGAAAGCGTCGCCGAACCGTTCGGCTGTTGCCGGGTTATCGATCCCTTCGATGATCTCGTCGTCGCCGTGCCTGCGATCCTCGCCCGGCCGAAAAACGCGCATGCTGTTCGCGCGAATGTCGAAGACACCGCCGAAACGCTTGCCCATACCGACCGGCCACGTGAAAGGCACGACGGACATCCCGAGCACGCGCTCGATCTCGTCGATCAACTCGAGAGGCTCGCGAACCTCACGGTCGAGCTTGTTGATGAACGTGATGATCGGGGTATTCCGCGAACGACATACTTCCAGCAGGCGCAAGGTCTGTGCTTCGACGCCGTTCGCCGCGTCGATCACCATGAGCGCGGCGTCGACCGCGGTCAGCACGCGATACGTGTCCTCGGAAAAATCCTTGTGACCGGGCGTATCCAGCAAGTTGATCACGCAGTCCCGGTATTCCATCTGCATCACGGAGCTCGCGACCGAGATGCCGCGCTGCTTTTCGATGTCCATCCAGTCGGAAGTCGCATGGCGCGAGGCTTTGCGCGCTTTCACGCTGCCGGCGATGTGTATCGCGCCTGCAAAAAGCAGGAGCTTTTCCGTGAGGGTGGTTTTTCCGGCGTCCGGATGCGAAATGATGGCGAACGTTCGGCGGCGGGCGACTTCGTGTGCGACGGACATGACGGCTTCCAGCAGCTAGTGCTGGGCAAAGGGGCTGATTTTACGGGAAAAAACGAGAAACATGGACCCTTTTCGCGGCTGCGGGTTCAGCATCTTGGGCGGGGCATGTTCTTTGCCGCTCGTCGCTCGATAAAACGGAGAGCGCCTGAATGGACTGGCAAACGATCTCGGCGTGGGTCCACACGCCCTGGTTCACGGTCGGCGAGACCCACATCACCCTGGCACGCGTCGCCGGCCTTTTCTTCATCCTGGGCTTCGCCTGGTGGGCCTCCAGCATGCTGGAGAAAGGCTTGCGAAGGGTGGCGCTGCGCGGCCGCCACCAAGCCCCCAGCTCGACGGTCTATGCGTTCACGCGTCTCGTTCGCTACGTTGTCTGGATCGTCGGAACGCTGATCGGGCTCACTTACCTCGGCTTCAACCTGGCGAGCCTCGCGTTTCTGGGCGGCGCCATCGGCCTGGGCATCGGCTTCGGGCTCCAGAACATCTTCAGCAACTTCATCTCAGGCATCATCATCCTGGTGGAGAAGACGCTGAAGATCGGAGATTTCGTCGACCTTCAGTCGGGCGTGCGGGGGACCGTCACCGAAATCGGCATGCGCTACACCCGGATCACGACCAACGACTCGGTCGACGTGCTCGTACCGAACTCGGAATTCATCAATGGCCGCGTGACAAACTGGACTTTTCACGAACGCAACCGGCGCATCCGCGTGCCTTTCGGCGTGGCTTACGGCAGCGACAAAGAGCAGGTTCGCGAAGCCGGCATTGCGGCTGCGCGCAGCGTGAAAGGCACGATTATCGACGAGGTCCATCCGGCCGACGTGAGACTCATCAATTTCGGCGAGAGCAGCCTCGACTTCGAGGTACTCGTCTGGGTCGGACCGGATGCGATCGGGCGACCCGGCGGCACGCACGCACGCATCCTGTGGGCGCTCGAAGGCGAGCTTGCGAAACGCGGGATCGAAATTCCGAACCCGCAGCGTGATCTGCACATTCGATCGGGCACGCTCGCGGTCACGATGGCGCAGAGCGATGAAGGGGACGACGCACGAGCCGGCAGGGCGCACGATGCACACCCAGGATTGATGGCGGGAAGCGCGCGAACATGAACTGCGCGGAATGCGGAGAACGCCTGGCGGACGATGCGCGGTTCTGCAGCGCGTGCGGCCGCCGAGTCGGTGTGGACCGTGAGCAAGACCCGCGCGAGGCCCCGGCCGCCCGTGCGCGACCTGCGCTGGTAAAACTGCTCCACGAGTATGGTCGTGAAACAGGGTGCCGGTTGCCGCAACTGCAAATCGCTGATCGGCGCAGCGCTCTTCGAGCGGCGCGGCGGCGAATGGCAGCTGGTGGCAGATCACCGCTTCCTCAGCGTCGACGGGGTCTGGGGCGCTCCGCCTGCCGTTTCAGTCGCGTTCCGTCCCGGGGGCGGGGTCGAGCTTCAGATCACCCGCGTGCACGGCGATCAGGTAAAACAAATCGCTTCGGTCGTGCTGATCGACAAGGATCGGGTAGTGAAAAGTGCGATTACGCCCGCCAGCGCCGCAGAGCCGCGGCCGAAGCCGCGCGCTGCCGCGAGGAGCCCGTCCCCGGCCGTAGACAGCCCGTTTCCCAGCTCCGCAGACGGTCCGCGAGCGCAAACAAGGACTTAGCACGCCCACGCGCAAACCACATTCGTGAGTGACCGAGCGTTCGCCGTGCATTCATAATGCACCGATGATCTCGCTCGTGGTCGCCGCGCTCGTCGCCGTCGGACTCTATTTCGCATTTCTCAACGCGCGCATTGCGCGCAATCGGCCCGCGCGCGGCGAGATGGCGCCGGAATTCGCGTTGTCTGACCAGAACGGACAGCTTCGCACTCTCGAAGAATTCCGCGGCAGGTGGCTGGTTCTATACTTCTACCCTCGCGACGACACCCCCGGATGCACCGAACAGGCGATGCGCTTTCGCAATATCATGCGAGACTTCGAAGAGCTCGGCGCGGCCGTGTGTGGCGTCAGCGTCGACGACAGCCAGAGCCACGCCGCATTCGCGCGCAAATACAATCTGCCATTCACGCTGCTCGCGGACAGGAACGGCAAAGTCGCTGAGCGCTACGGCTCGCTCCGGAACTTCGGTCTGATCAAGCTCGCCCGCCGCAACACGTTCCTGATCGATCCCGACGGCAAGGTCTCCACCGTCTACGTCGGCGTGAACGCGGCGAAGAATGCGCAGGATGTGAGCGAAACGCTGAAGAATCTCGCAACTACGTAAGAGACACCAGGGAGGACGCATTATGGATCTGCAACTCAAGGGACGCACCGCGCTCGTCA
>DASRIK010000489.1:0-14025 GCA_035650035.1 Burkholderiales bacterium
CAGCGCCTCAGGCGGAACAAATGCGCGCTCGGCGCTCCGGGATCCGATCCGGATCCAGCTTTCGGGCGCGCGTTCTCCAGTTTTACTTCATTTTTCCGTTATTCACGGCGATGCCGGGCCTGGGCATCCGATCCGAACGCGCCATGAATAATCCCCAGATGAACGCCTCCGCCATCGCTTGCCCGTGGCGCCGTTCCATCGCACCGAAAGTGGCGAGCTGATGCGGCGCTTTCACGACCTGCCGTTCAGTCGCAAGCTCTCGCTGTTGCTCGGCCTCACGAGCGCTGCCTCGCTCGTTCTGGTGTTTGCGACGGTGTCGCTTTATGAGATCGTTGCGGGGCGTCAGGCTGCGCTGAACCGGCTCGAGGTCGCCGCCGCCACGATGGGCGTGCAGCTCGCTGCCGCTGTCGTGTTCGACGACGACCGGGCGGCGACGGATACACTCGCCGCGCTGCGCGGAGACCCGGATCTCGAGGCGGCAGAGGTCGTATCCGCGCAGGGCCATACGCTTGCCGGCTACCGCCGTGACGGTGCCCCGGTCGCGAGCATGCCCGAGAACACGTCTTCGCTCACCCGCATCTCGATTTCACGCGCTATTCAGGTCGATCGCGAGAAAGTCGGCACACTGCGTCTCACGGCGGACCTGAGCGGGGTCTGGAAGGACCTGCTGGTGGAGCTAGCGATCATCGCGGGCGCGTCGCTCGCTGCATTCGGATTCTCGCTCTTGCTCGTGGGCAGATTCAAACGCATCACGGAGGCCCCGATTCTCGAGCTTGCCAGGACCGCGAGCCGCATTTCGCGGGACGGCGATTACTCGCTGCGTGTGCCGAGACATGGCGATGACGAGACGGGCATGCTGATCGACGGCTTCAATTACATGCTCGCGCAGATCGAATCGAACGCCGCGGAGTTGCGCAGGCACCGCGATCACCTCGAGCAGGAGGTTGAGAAACGCACGGCCGAGCTCCGCGAGGCGAAGGAGCTCGCCGAAGCCGCTACGCGCGCGAAATCGGAATTTCTCGCCAACATGAGCCACGAGATCCGCACGCCGATGAATGGCGTGCTGGGCATGACGGAGCTTCTGCTCGATACCGAGCTCAGCGAGACGCAACGCCGCTTTGCAACCAGCATCAGTCATTCGGGCGCGGCGCTGCTCGGCATCATCAACGACATCCTGGATTTCTCCAAGATCGAAGCCGGAAAGCTCGAGCTGGAAAACATCGCTTTCGACCTCCACGACCTCGTGCAGGAAGTCGCCGAGCTCCTCGCCGAGACTGCGCACAACAAAGGGCTCGAGATTGCGTGCCACATACACCACGACGTGCCGGAGTGGATCAAGGGCGACCCCGGGCGGCTCCGGCAGGTGCTCACGAACCTCGTGAGCAACGCGGTCAAGTTCACGCTCAAAGGCGAAATCCTGCTGGAGGCGAAAGTGCTTGCGCTGGGCGTGGGGGACGAAGAGCGCGAATGCGCGCTGCACTTCTCGGTGACCGACACAGGTATTGGTATCGCGCCAGACAAAGCGCGATCGCTCTTCCGTTCGTTCACCCAGGCCGACAGCTCGACCACGCGCAAATACGGTGGCACCGGGCTGGGGCTGGCGATTTCGAAACGGTTGATCGAGATGATGGGCGGCCACATTGGCCTCGAGAGCGAGCCCGGCAAAGGGTCGTGCTTTCACTTCACCATACCGAGCCACTGCGCGGACCACGAGAGCTCGAGCGCCACCGTGCCCCGCGATGAGCTGAAGGGCGTGCGTGTGTTGATCGTCGAGGACAATCCGACGAACCGCACCATCCTGCATAACCACGTGATCCGGTGGGGAATGAGCAACGGCAACGCCGAACACGGTGCGCAGGCGCTCGACATGCTTCACCGGGCAGCCCTTCGTGAGGAGCCCTACGATATCGCGCTCATCGACATGAAGATGCCGGGCATGAACGGCGTGGAGCTCGCGCGATCGATCAAGGCCGATCCGGCGATCACGGGCGTGCACCTCATCATGCTGAGCTCGATGGGCTCACCTGCCGAGACCGCAGCCGCGCGTGAGGCCGGCATTGCTATGTGGCTGTCCAAGCCCGTGCGCCAGCGTGATTTGCGCCGCGCGGTTGCCGAAGTGCTCGGTGTCGCGCCAGCCGTAGCGCCGGAACCGGCGAAGCGTCCGCTGCAGCACCTCGGCGCGCACGTGCTCCTCGCGGAAGACAATGCAGTGAATCAGGCGGTCGCGCTTGCGATGCTCAAAGGTTTCGGCTGCGAGGTCGAAGTCGCGAAAGACGGCCGCGAAGCGGTCGCAGCGGCATATCGCAAGCGCTTCGACCTGATCCTGATGGACTGCCAGATGCCTGAGATGGACGGATTCAGGGCAACGCGCGTATTGCGAAATCTCGAGACGGCGCACGAGGCCGTACGGCGCATTCCGATCATCGCGCTCACGGCCAACGCGCTGGAGGGCGATCGCGAGCGCTGTCTTGCGGCCGGGATGGACGACTATCTCGCCAAACCGTTCAAGCAGGCGCAGCTCTGGGCGGTGTTGACGCGATGGATCGAGGCCTCGCATGGCGAGGCCGGCGCGGTGAACACCTCGGAGGGAAAGCGCGCTGAAGCGAGGAGCAGGGATCGGCGCAACGTGGAGCAGGGACCCGCTTGCGGGGATGCGACCGTGTAAGCGCGCATAAGCCCGCGCTTCACGTCGCGCGCACAGCCCGCTCCCGGGTCGCACCTACCGCTACGCGGCAGGCACTGCTCCTCCGTACGCGGGCTGGGTTTCCCTCCGAGACTCCTTTCCCCAACACCACAACCGGTGCCTAGGTACGCATCGCTCAAAGCGTCGGGCTCTTGAACTCGCCGCCGAACGCGACGAGCCCCCACGGCGGCAGCTGCGCATCGGTGCTGAAGCTGAAATGTCCGCCGGCTGCGCGCTGGTCCCGAAACATCCGCTGCAGCGGGTAGTGATCGTAGATGCCGTTCGCCCCCGCCATTTCATGCAGCGAATCGACTGCCTCGATGCACATCCTCGCCGCGAGCGCGCAATTGCGTTTGTAGCGAAGGCGCGTCTCGACATCGAGCGTCCCACCCTCTTCGTGGATGCGCTGAGCGTCGAGGCAGTCGTTGCGCATGAGCAGCGCCGCGGCGTCGACCTTCGCGGCAGCGCCCGCTACGCGCAGCTGCACGGTCTGGAAGTCGCGCATTTTCGCCCCGGTGTAATTCGTGCTGCGGGACTTCACGAGCTCGATCGTGATCTCGAGCGCCGCACGGGCGTTGCCGACGAGGCATGCGCCGATACAGTCTCCACCAAGCGCCGACGTCGGAATCCGATAGTGTGGGTTACGGTGTATCTCGAGCCCCGGCCATGAGTGTCCCGGCTTCGCCACATGCATCGAGAGCACGCGGTGCGCCGGCACGAAAACGTCCTTGCAGCGCACGGTTTTGCTGTTCGTCGCGCGCATGCCCAGGGTGCGCCAGTCGTCGATCACCTCGTATTGCGATCGGTGCAGCAGGCAATAGACGTAGTCGACGACCTTGTCGTTCTCCCGCACCATGCACGCGAGCATGCTCCAGTCCGAGTGGTCGGTGCCGGAAGAGAAATTCCATTCGCCCGAGAGCGAGATCCCGCCGTCCGCGGGCGCACCGCGGCCTTGCTGAAACGCGATGCCCGACGCAATGCCGGCATCGGGATTTTCACCCCAGACTTCTTCCTGCGCTTTTGGCGGCCACCACACGAGATTCCGGTGGTGAGAACCCAGATTCGCAACGACCCAGCCCACCGAAATGTCGCCGCGCGAGAGCATTTCCGGGATATCGAAATACGCGATGAATGGAAGCTCCATCCCGCCCCGGACCTTCGGCTGGAGATACCGCAGGAGTCCCGTGCGGTGGAGCGCGTCCATCACTTCGGGCGTAAGTCTCCGCAGCGCCTCGCATTTCGGCGCCTGCTCGCGAAGAAAAGGAATGAGCGCCTGCGCCCGCCGCAGCGCCTCTTCGTAACCGACGTCCGAAAAACCGACTGTTTCAGCTTTCACGAGCGCTTTCCATAAGCCGTGCGCCCACAGCGCACCCTGCGCAAACTCATTTTCACTTTCCGACTTTCAGAAGCTCGATTTCGAAGACGAGCGTCGCGTTCGGGGGTATCACGCCGCCCGCGCCCCGAGCGCCGTAACCGAGCTCAGGTGGTATCGTGAGCTTGCGGACACCGCCGACTTTCATGCCTTGCACGCCTTCGTCCCAGCCGCGGATGACTCTGCCGCCGCCGAGCGGAAATTCAAACGCCTGCCCGCGGTCCTTGCTCGAGTCGAATTTCGTACCGTTCGTGAGCCAGCCCGTGTAGTGCACCGCGACGGTTTTTCCGGCCGTTGCGACGTCGCCGGCGCCTTCCTTGACATCCTGGTACTTGAGCCCTGACGCCGTGGTGACTTCCGCGGTCGTCGCAGCGCTCGAGGGGTCCGGTGCAACTGCGTTGAGTACGAGACCTACCCCGCACATCATTGTTTTCAGCAGATCAGCGATTCGTGCCATGTCGTTCACCATTCGAGTCAGACAAGATCGTTATTGTGTCATTTCACGCGCCCGGCGCGGATGAATGCATTCGCGCGGAGGCGCCGCCGCGGTGATAAACCGGGTGACTTTAATTCACTTCGCGCCGTCACGCACGTGACCGGTCGTACGACGATAATGACCGGCTTCAGCATGCCACCTTGAGGAGGCGCATGAGCGACGGCATACGGGAATTCGGCGTAGTGGGCCTGGGTCGCATCGGCGGCGGTCTGGCCGTGCAGGCCATCGAGAAAGGTTACCGGGTCGTCGGGTATGCGAGGCATGGCGTGCCCGACGATCTGAAAAAAGCGGGTGTTCAAGGAATCACCGCGCTGGCCGACTTCCGCGCCAGCCTGTCGCGGCCGCGAGCGGTGTTCCTGTACGTGCCTGCAGGCCCGCCCGTCGACAGCGTGCTGGACGAGCTCCTCCCGCATCTCGATAGCGGGGACATCGTCGTCGATGGCGGCAATTCGTACTGGGGTGATTCGATACGGCGCTTCGAGCGCCTGCGGAAGCGGGAGATTCATTTCGTCGATCTCGGTACGAGTGGCGGCGTCACTGGCGCGCGACACGGAGCGTGCTTCATGGCCGGCGGCGAAAAACAAGCCCTCGCGCGCATCGAGCCCATTCTGAAAGCGCTTGCCGTGGAGAACGGTTATGTCCACGCAGGTCCGCCGGGCGCAGGCCATTTCGTAAAGCTCGTGCATAACGGCATCGAGTTCGGGATGCTGCAGGCGATTGGAGAGGGCATCGACCTGCTCGAGCACTATCCCGAAGACCTCGATGTATCGGGCGTATTGCGGTGCTGGCGCAACGGTTCCGTCATTCGCTCGTGGCTGATCGAGCTGATGGAAGAAGCGTATCGCAAGGAAAACGGGCTCGAGCGCGTCCCCGGCTACGTGGAAGATACGGGCGAAGTCAACTGGCTGGTGTGCGATGCAATGCAGATGGAAGTGCCCGTACCGGTGATCTCGAGTGCGGTGATGCAACTTTTTCTCTCACGCGATGAGAAAAAGAACTGGGCACGGGCAATCGCGATGATGCGTCACGGTTTCGGCGGTCATCCGTACGCGGCCGACGAGCGTATCGCCCGGGCGCGCCGCACCGAACGCGTGGGCGATTTCGTGCGGCACGAGCCGCCGCAGAAACCCTGAGGCGTCGGAGATCTTCAAGTGCTTGAACGACGGTAAGATGAAACCGACGATAATGATGCGCGTCGATCGCGTTTGAAGGAATCGTATGCATCGCATCTCAGCTGCACCCCCGGAGCGCTTCGCCGAAGTCGCAGATCATATGGAGCGCTGGAAGAAGCAGAAAGGCTACCCGCCGAATAGCTGGCTCACGATGCTGCGTAAGCCTCGCGTCTTTCGCGCTTATCGCGAGCTGCACACGGCCGTGATGATCGAGCCGGGCGAGGTTCCCAAGGGGCTGAAGTTCATGATTGCCGAGGTCGTGAGTATGGCGGCCGGCGATCCGTATTGCGGCGCTCACAACGCCGAAAACGCAGCGCACCTCGGCGGTGTCGAGCTCGCCAAAATCGAAGCGCTCGCGCAGTTCCGCACGAGTCCCTTATTTTCAGACGCGGAGCGCGCCGCGCTGGAGCTCGCGGATGCTGCCGGTCGTGCTCCATCGCGGGTCACGGAGTCTCACTTCGACGCATTGAAGAAACATCATTCGGAAGACGCGATCGTTGAAATCGTCGCGGTGCTTGCGCTGCTCGGCTGGCTCAACCGCTGGTGCACGACGTTCGCGCCGGAGCTCGAGCCGGACGCAGCGGCCTTCGCCGAAAAACATCTCGCGGCGTCCGGCTGGACGCCCGGCGTCCATGCCCGGAAAACATGAGGCGACTTAGCGTCACAGCCGCGGTCTTCTGTCTCGCCACGAGCGCGCTCGCGCAGTATCCGAGCAAGCCCGTGCGCTACATCGTGCCGATGTCCGCCGGCAGCGGCGCGGATACGCTCGCGCGCATCTTCACGACTGGCTTGACGCAATCGCTCGGTCAGCAGGTCATCGTGGAGAATAGAACCGGCGCTGCGGGCAACATCGGTGCCGACGCGGCGGCGCGCGCCGCGCCCGATGGCTACACGCTTTTCCAGGGCAGCATGACGCACACCGCGAACGTGTCGCTCTACACGAATCTCACGTACGACCTTGTACGCGATTTCGCACCGGTGACGCTGCTTGCCTTCTCGCCGTCCGCGCTCGTCGTGCATCCGTCGCTTCCCGTCAGGAACGTCGCGGAGCTCGTGAAGCTGGCGAAGACGCGTCCGGGACAGATCAACTATGCCTCGACCGGGCTTGGCACTGCGACGTTCATCGCCGGCGAGCTTTTCAAGGAGCGCGCAGGCATCGATCTCATGCACGTGCCTTACCGGGGTGGTGGCGAATCGCTCGCTTCGGTCGTCACGGGTGAGACTTCGGTCTATATCGGGCCGCTGCCCGCGATGCTCTCGCTCGTGAAGCAGGGTCGGCTTCGCGTGCTGGCAGTGACGGCTTCGAGGCGCCTCGACGGCATGCCTGAATATCCGACCGTTTCCGAATCGTATGCCGGCTACGAAACAGGGAATTGGTACGGCGTTCTCGTACCTGCGAAAGCGTCGAAAGAAATCGTGAGCGCGTTGCATAAGGCGTCCATTGCCGCCCTCAGGAATCCGGGCGTGACGAAACGCATGACGGAGCTCGGCTATATCACCGTCGCCAGCACGGCGGACGAATTCGGCGCGCATATACGCTCCGAGATCGAGAAGCTCGCCAAAATCCTCGCGCCGCTGCGCGGCACAGTGCAATAGCTACAACGTCGGGCTCTTGAAGTCTCCCCCGAGCACGACGAGCCCCCAGGGCGGCAGCTGCGCATCAGTGCTGAAGCTGAAATGGCCCGCGGCCGCGCGCTGGTCGCGGAACATGCGCTGGAGAGGATAGCGGTCGTAGATGCCGTTCGCGCCGGCCATTTCGTGCAGCGAATCGACGGCTTCGACACAGAGTTTCACGCCCATCGCGGTGTTGCGTTTGTAGCGCAGCCGTGTCTCGATATCGAGATTGCCGCCCTCGATGATGACGCGCTCCGCTTCGATGCAATCGTTTCGGAGCAGCAGGGAGCCCGCATCGATTTTCGCGCCGGCCTGCGCGATGCGCAGCTGCACCGTCTGGAAGTCGCGCATTTTCGCGCCCGTGTAGTTCGTGCTGCGCGACTTCACCCATTCGATCGTCGTTTCGAGGGCCGCGCGCGCGTTACCCACGATGCATCCGCCGATGCCGTTGCCGCCCAGCGCCGAAATCGGGACGCGATAGGCGGGATTACGATGGATCTCGAGCCCGGGGAAGGAATGGCCGCCCGGCTTGGCAAAATACATCGAGACCACGCGATGCGCGGGCACGAACACATCGCTGCACCGCACGGTCTTGCTGCTGGTCGCGCGCATGCCGAGCGTGTGCCAGTCGTCGATCACTTCGTACTGTGTGCGATGTAGCAGGCAGAACACGTAGTCGACCGGCTTGTCGCCTTCGCGCACGATGCATGCGAGCTGGCTCCAGTCAGAATGATCCGTGCCGGAAGAGAAATTCCATTCGCCGGAAAGCCGCACGCCGCCTTCGACGGGTTCACCGCGGCCCTGCTGGTACGCGATGCCGGAGGCGATGCCGGCGTCCGGGTTTTCGCGCCAGACCTCGTCCTGGGCTTTCGGCGGCCACCACGCGAGGCTGCGGTGATGGCCGGCAAGGTTCACCACCACCCACGCAGCCGAGATATCGCCGCGCGCGAGCATCTCCGGGATGTCGTAATGCGCGACGAAGGGAAGCTCCATGCCGCCCCAGATTTTCGGCTGCATATATCGCAGCAGACCGCTATCATGCAGCGCGTCCATCACGACGGGGGTGAGACAGCGAAGCCGCTCGCATTCGGGCGCCTGCTCACGCAGCAGCGGAATCAGCGATTCCGCGCGGCGGAGCGCTTCTTCATGGCTCACGCCCGAAAAATCCCGGGAACGCTTACTGCCGTCCATCTTACGGCCTCCGCTGGTTCGTATTGGCTGACGCTATGATAATTGAACTGTTATGACCGCCCCGCGCTCGACACTCACCCGGTTTGCCTGGCTTTCGATTGCTGCCGCGATCGTCATCATCATGCTCAAAGGGGCGGCATACTGGCTCACGGGTTCCGTGGGATTGCTTTCGGATGCGTTGGAGTCGCTCGTCAATCTCGTCGCCGCTTCGGTCGCGCTCGTCGCGCTCGCGGTCGCGGCTCGTCCTGCCGACGAGGACCATCCATACGGCCACGACAAAGCCGAGTACCTGTCGAGCGGCCTCGAAGGCGCACTGATCCTCGTCGCAGCGCTCGCAATAGCGGGGACGGCGATCGAACGGCTTTTCTATCCGAGACCGCTCGAGCAGCTGGGCGTCGGACTCGCGCTCACTTTGCTTGCGACGCTCATCAACTTCGCGGTTGCCCGAAAGCTCCTTGCCGCGGGCCGCCAGTACGATTCGATCGCGTTGGAAGCCGATGCCCACCACCTGATGACGGACGTCTGGACCTCCGTCGGTGTGGCGGTGGGTGTCGGTGCAGTCGTGCTCACGGGCTGGGTGTGGCTCGATCCCGCCATTGCGCTTGCCGTCGCGGCAAAGATCGTCTGGACGGGCTACGACCTTATGAAGCGCTCGATACTCGGCCTCATGGATACGGCGCTACCGGCTGAGGAGCAGGAGTGCATCCGGCAGATTCTCGAGCGGCGTCGGCCGCTCGGCATCGACTATCACGCGCTGCGCACGCGCCGTTCAGGCGCGCGGCGCTTCGTGTCACTCCATCTTCTGGTGCCGGGCGCGTGGACGGTTCAGCAGGGGCACGACCTTTCCGAGGAAATCGAGGCGGAGGTGTGCGCATGTCTGCGCAATGCCACGATCACGACGCACCTCGAGCCGATCGAAGATCCGCGCGCCTGGCGCGACGCGACACTCGCGCCGCTGCAGGCATCGCAGGGCGAAGCCGCTGGAGAGAAATAGGGTCCTCGCGCGGGCCGGTCCGAATTTCTAGCCACGGTGCGCTTTCAAGCGGCCATCCATCGTCGCGCCGCTTTGCACCATCGCCTCTATCTCGGCGTCGGTGAGTCCGATCTCTCTCAGCAGTTCGACGCTTTGCTGTCCCAGCTTGGGCGCGGGATTCCACTCCTTGCGCGTACCGCACGACCACTTGTTCGGCAGCCGCATCATGCGAATCTTTCCCTCCGTCGGATGGTCGCGCCACTCGAAAAAGCCGATGTCCTCGAGGTGCGGGTCATCCAGGATCGTGTCGGGCGTGTGGTACGGCATCGCCGGGATGTCGGCCTTGTCGAAAATCTCCAGCCACTCGGCGGTGGTTTTCTCCTTGAGCGCTTCCGTGCGGCACGCGTAGTAGTCCTTGACGTTTGCGAAGCGGGCGGCAGGTGTGCTGAACCGCGGATCGTTCTTGAGCTCCGGCTTGCCGATCGCGTCGAACAGCGCGAATGCCTGCGGCGTCGTGGTCGCCGAGATGCAGATATAGCTGTCCTTCGTCGGTATCGGTCCGGCATGCGGATCGATGAGGCGCGGATCGCACGTGCCGCCAAGCGGCGGATCGAACGTCCTCAGGTACATGTGCTCTTCCATCACGTACTTCACGAAGTTCTCGAACATGGGAATTTCGATCGCGCAGCCTTCTCCCGTCTGCGTGCGGCGATAGAGCGCCATCACGATCATCTGCACGGCGATAAGTCCTACGGTCTTGTCTGCCGCGACGAGAGGCACCGTTCGCGGACGACTGCCGGATCGCTCGAATATGCCCGCCATCCCGCTCGCGCCTTGAATGATCGTGTCGAACGCCGGTTTGCCGCGGTAGCGCCCGTCCTGGCCGAAGCCGAACATGCCGCAATAGATAATCTTCGGGTTCAACGCTTTCACGTCCTCGTACGAGAGCTTCAGCCTTTTCATTGCGGCCGGCCGCATGTTCCAGACGAGCACGTCGGCACGCTCGATGAGCTTCGTCAGGGCGGTGAAAGCGGCGGGCTGCTTGAGATCGAGCACGATCGAGCGCTTGTTGCGGTTGAGATGCAGGAACTTCGCACCCATACCGGGTGTGGGCGATTTGCCATTGAGATTGCGCACGAGATCGCCGCTGGGGCTTTCCACCTTGATGACTTCGGCGCCGTGGTCGGCGAGTATCTGCGTGCACAGTGGCCCTACGACCACGGAAGTAAGATCGACGACTGTGACGCCTTCGAGCGGTCCACCTGCCATTTGAGCTCCGGGAAGTTTCAGCGAATGAGGCTGCAGCGAGCTTTTCTTTTTCAAATACGCGCCGACATCATATGCCCGGCGCTCATGCGCAGGCCGTCGAGGCGATCGGCGAAATAAGTGCGATTCGCGTCTTCAGGCCCGAAGAGCTCGGTCGAGCCGAAACCGCGGGCGCGCAGCGTTCGAGCGAGCACGGGCGGGTCGTAAAAAGAGATCCATGGCTCGCCTAACGCCGCAACACGCATCATGGATCGTTCGCGACTGAGCCTTTGACGCTCGCTGAGCAGACTATCGGGCACCGAGAACGAGAACACGATTTCGCTGCCGGACGCACACGATGCCACGCTGCGCATCGTTTCCATCACGGCAGCATCGGTCAGATAGATCACGACGCCCAGCAGCGAGAAAAAGGCCGGCTCGTCGAATCGGAATCCATGCACCGCGAGCTCGCGCGAGAGCGTTTGTGTTTCGAAGTCGATCGGAACGAACGTCGTTTGCGGCGGTACTGCGATGCCCGCGGTCTGCACGCGTTCGCGCTTGAACCGCTGTGTGGCGGGATGATCGACTTCGAAGACATGGAGCCCCGAATCGCGATGAGGATTGCGATAGGCGAACGTATCGAGTCCGGCCCCGAGAATGACGTACTGGCGAACATCGCGCGCGACCGCCGCCGCGAGCCTGTCTTCGGCATAGCGGCTCCGCAAGGCGATCGATGCGCGGAGTGCCGGGCTCTGGCGGTCAACGGCTGCCTGCAATTCGCCGGGACGCAACGGCCCGAGTATCGGCAGCGCGAAAGGATCGTCGAGCACGCGGGGGTAATCGATGATCTGGTGCACGGCACGGTTCAGTGCTGCGCCTCGCGCCGTGGCGCTGAATTCGCCCGCAGTCATCCGCGTGCGCGGCGATTCGAGCGTCTGGGCGAAAGCACGACCAGGGCCACAGTTCGCCGCGAGTGCGGTGAACCCGCCGAGCAGTGCGCGGGCAAGGAACGTGCGGCGGTCGCAGCGAGACGTCACGGTGGATGAGCGGGCCCGATGACGGGGCACAATCAGAAAGTGGGAATTATACGAACACCGTTCACCGAATAATTCTGGGCGCGACGGTCGGCGGCAGGGGGCAGCGAAATTGCGGACCGGCGGAATTCCAGGATTGGTGACCCGAATCACACCGCGCCCAAGCGTGTGCCGTCCTGACACATAGGGAGTCTCAGGAAGAACATAGCCGAGACAGCGGAAAACTGAAAAACTACTGACCGTCGCTGTTTGGGAGCTGCCATGAGACGTCTCCTCTTCGTGATCCTGGCCGTGCTGTCGGCACCGGTCGCAGCCCAATCATATCCGGCCAAGACCGTGCGTATCGTCGTGCCGTTTCCCGCGGGCGGATCTACCGACGTGCTCGCACGTGTCGCCGCGGAGAACCTCAACAAGTCCTACGGTCAGCATTTCATCGTGGACAACCGGCCCGGTGCGACGGGCACGATCGGCGGTGCCATCGTGGCGAGCAGCCCGCCCGACGGGTATACGCTCATCATGCATTCCGTGAGCACGTATATATCCGCGTTCCTCTATCGCAAGATCAGCTACGACGCGGCGCGTGCGTTCACGCCCGTCATAAATCTATCGGTGAATCCGTTCATTCTCGTGTCGTCCTCGGGGCTGCCGGCAAAGAATGTGAAAGAGCTCGTCGCGCTCGCGCGCGGGCACCCGAATCAGCTTACGTTCGGTACGGTCGGCAACGGCAGCGGCTCTCATCTGGTGGCCGAAATGTTCAACAGCGCTGCCGGGATCAAGACCGTGGCCGTGCCCTATAAAGGCTCGGCGCCCGTCATGGTCGCCGTGGCATCGGGCGAGGTGGGGTTCACAGTCAACAACATCCTCGACACGCGCCCGTTCGTTAAGCAGGGCAAGATGCGCGCGCTGGCGGTGACCTCGGCAAAGCGCTCGCCGGCGGCACCCGATGTGCCCACGTTGATGGAATCGGGGCTCGATGTGGAAGCCAACCTCTGGACGGGCCTTTTTGCGCCGGCGGGAACGCCACGTGCCGTCGTGAACAGGCTGAACGAAGACATCGCGCGTATTCTCGACACGCCGCAAATGAAGGACTGGCTGCTCAACAGCCTCGGCGGCGAGTTCACGGCGCATACGGCGGAACAGTTTGCCGCTTTCGTGGCGACGGATACCGCGCGCTGGCAGAAGATTGCCAGGCAGATCAACGTGCACCTGGATTGATGCGGCGTCAGCCGCCGGCGGAGCTTTTCTGCTGGATGGTAAGCGGTCCGCTGCCTTGGCGTGGTTTCGATCCGGCGTCGAGTATGGTGTCAGCCGCTTCGTCCTGTTTTTCTTCGACTCTCGCGGCCTGCCACGACGACCAGTGGCCCGTCACGACGGCGTACACGGAGACAAAAACGAGGAACGGCACGCTGTCGTATAGGTAGATACAAATGGGAATTGCCGCGACGAACCAGATGACCGTCAGCCAGCCGTGCAGCAGGCGCATGGTCGTCGGATCGCCCTCGTAGAGCAGACCGCAGATTTTTCGGCAGCGAGTGAACATACTAGCCGCCCATTGCACTTACCGTACCCAGCGCGTCAAGACGGAGGCTTTAATCCCGCGAGCTCGCTGTAGAACTGGATGATCGTGGCGGGATCCAAGTGCCTGCGGCCTTTGGAGATTTCGGAAGCGAGCGCCTGCACGTAGAGGCTCATGAGCGGTAAGGGGCAGTCGAGCTTTGCGCCGAGCCCGAGGATCAGGCGCGCGTCCTTGTAGGAGGTCGAGAGCTCGCTCGCCGGCTTCGAAAAGTTGCGCTTCACCATGCGCGTGCCTTTCTGCTCCATCGCGCGCGACGCGGCCGCTGAGTCCTGCAGCACCTTTAAAGCCTGCGCTGTATCGAGCCCGGCCTTTGCGGCGAGCGTAAGGCCTTCCGCGAGCGCCATGCGGTTCAGCGAAAGCACGAGGTTCACCACGAGTTTCGTGTTGCCGCCGGTGCCATTTGGCCCCATGTAATAGGCGTTGCGGGCAGCGGCCCGGAAGAGCGGTTCGCACTGACTGAACGCCGCCTCGCTTCCGCCGACCATGAAAATCGCGTCTCTCTCCGCGAACATTTCGCTCGTGCCGCTGATCGTCGCGTCGAGCATCTCGATACCGGCCTCGCGCAGGCGCGAGGCGAGCGCGATCGAAAGGTCCGGATCGGGCGTCGAGCAGTCCGCGAGGATCTGCCCTTTGCGTCCCTTCTCGAACAGCTTGAGCGAGTTGGTAACG
>DASRIK010000490.1:0-3205 GCA_035650035.1 Burkholderiales bacterium
CGTGACCGCACACGTGCTGGGACACGCCGATTTCGCCAAGAACAACCACCTCTTCGCGCGTTTCGCGGAAATGTCGGGCACGAACATCGTCGAGCACGCGGCCGCGCAGGCCCATCGTATCGAAGAAGCCGTGAAGAACCACGGCCAGCAGCGCGTGGAAGCGATGCTCGATGCAGCGCTCGCGCTCGAGCCTCACGTAGACGTGAACCAGGAGCTTCACCGTCCGCTGTACCCCAGATTCACGGACCAGACCGAACGGCAGCGCCGCAACGATCCGTTCAGCGAGCGCTTCCGCAGTCTGCCCGGCGAGTCCGTAAAGCCCGAGCAGGCCCGCGAGCGCCGGAACGCACCCATTCCCCCGCATGCCGAGTACGACCTGCTCTGGTTCATTGCGAACTACGGTCCGGAAATGGAAGACTGGGAGCGGGACGTCTTTCTCGCGGTGCGCCACGAGTCGTTCTATTTCTATCCGGTCTTCGCCTGCAACATCATGAACGAAGGCTGGGCGACCTACTGGCATGCGCGGCTGCTTCGCGAAGCCGATTTTCTGCCCGAAGACCTCTACCTCGACGCGGTGACCTGCCATTCGAACGTCGTACGGCCGTTCGCGGCCGAACAGCAGGCGGCGCTTGCCATCAATCCATACCACCTCGGCTTTTCGATGTGGGAGCGGATCGTGGAGAAGGATGGGCTCGATCGCGCGCGTGAAATTCGCCGTGACGAAGACGACTTCGGTTTCGTTCGCAACTATCTCGACGCGGAGCTCTGCGACAAGCTCGGGCTTTTCGTGTTCGAAGCGAAATCGGACGACGGAATCAAGGTGACCTCGCGCGACGTGAACCAGGTCCGTGAAGCCATCCTCGCGCCGAAGTTCAACTACGGCTCCCCGCGCATCGCCGTTGGCGAAATGAAGACGGACGGCACGCTCGTCCTCGTTCACGAGGCCACGGCGGACGGCCGCGGTCTCGACCTCGAGCGCGCATCGCGGGTATTGCAGTACGTGCACCGCGCGTGGCGGCGTCCCGTGCTGCTTCAGACCGTCGATGGCCGCGGTTCACCGCACGAGCTCCGCGCGGGCACTTCGTGACCGCGCGGAGGCGCCGGCACCGGTGAACGATACGGAAGAAAACCAAGGTTTTCCTCCGTAAGCCTCCTTCCTTCGGCTCCCTCGCGGTCGCTCCGCTGGCCTAAGGTTGCATCCAGTCTTTCGCGCCTGGCCACACCTTCGGGTGACACCGCTCGTATTGCGGTGGGTACTTGATATCCGCGCCGAGCGCGAGCGCTGCGTGCCACGGCCAGCGTGGGTCGAACAACATGCCGCGGGCGAGCGAAACGAAATCAGCTTTGCCGCTCTTGATGATTTCCTCGGCGTGTTGCGGGCTGCTGATCAGGCCCACGCTGCCGGTCGTGATGCCGGTCTCGCGTCGCACCCGTTCGGCGTAGGGCACCTGATACCCGGGCCCTGTCGGCACTTTCGCGTCGAGGACGACTCCGCCGCCCGAGACCGTGACGTAGTCGCAGCCGCGCGCTTTCAGCTCCCGCGCGTAGACGACGGCGTCTTCGACCGTCCATCCACCCGGCGCGAAATCCGTTCCCGATATCTTCGCGCCGATCGGCTTCTCGCGCGGCCACGCGTCGCGCAAGGCGCCGAACACCTCCAGCGGAAAGCGCATGCGGTTCCCGAGACCGCCGCCATACTCGTCGTTACGCTTGTTCGAGAGAGGCGACAGAAATTCGGAGAGCAGGTAGCCGTGCGTCGAGTGCATTTCGATAAAGTCGAGTCCGATCCGCGCGGCACGACGCGCAGCCGCGACGTAAGCCTGCTTGAGCGTATTCAACGCTCCCACATCGAGCTCGACTGGCGCAGGCCAGCCCGGCGCGAGTGGAATCGGCGACGGCGCGACGGTTGTCCACGCGCCTTCGCCGGGACCGAGCGGGCCGCGTCCCTCCCACGGCCGGTGCGCCGACGCCTTGCGTCCCGCGTGATTGAGCTGCAGCCCGATCGGGATCGGCGAAATCGACCGCACGAAACCGACCACGCGCTTCATCGCGGCCTCGTTCTCGTCCGAATAAAGCCCGGTGCAAGAGCGCGTGATCCGCCCTTCCGGCACGATACCGGTCGCCTCGATCACGAGCATCCCCGCGCCGGAAAGCGCGAGATTCCCGAGGTGCTGAATGTGCCAGTCGGTCATCGACCCATCGAGCGCGCTGTACTCGCACATGGGCGCGATCGCGATCCGGTTCGAAAGCTCCATCGCGCCGATGCGAACCGGCGCAAACAACTTGCTCATACGCGCTCCATCCTCCTGAAGCAAAAAGAAAGCGGCCCCGGAGGGCCGCTTTCTTCCATGAAAAGCGAGGCTCGAGCTTAGCTCAACTTACGCCTGCGGAGTAGGCCTGCGCCTGCCAGCAAACCGAGCGAGGCGAGCGCAAGGGAACCCGGCTCGGGCACGCTGCCTCCGTTCGGGGGCGGCGTGGCTGCGAACGAAGCGCCCTGGATGAACACGCCTGAATCGAGAATCGCGTCACCCTGATCGGTGATGAAAAACTCGAACGTATTGGTTCCGGGCTGCAGGTTCGCTGTTGCCGTAAGCACGGTCGTCAACCCGTCGTACTGCACGTCGAGGCCGAGACTGGGACACGTGTTGTTGCTTTCGCCGGAACCGGGCGCCACATTGTTGCGGTAGAACGCCGAGTTGGTCGTACAGTTCACGTTGTTGATTGACACGGCGCCACCCCCGCCCGGCAGCAGCGCGATGTTCGTGCCGTTCAGCAGAAGGCTGAAGGTATCGTTGAACTGGCTGCCGACGAACTGCGTGTATTCCTCCGACCCGAAAACATAGTTAAAAAACAACTGCCCGGTCGTGGAAGTAAAATTGAACGTGAGCCTGGTGGAAGTGCCGCTAGCGCCACATCCACCTTGGTTATTCGGACCCGGCACGCAAGCAGTGGTGCCCGTCGTAAGCACGATGCCGCTTTCGAAGCCGACGGACGTGGCGCCCCCGGTGAACGTTCCGGCAGGGAGGACCGTGTCGAAGGTCAACGTCGGCGTCCCGACCACGGTAATGCCGGGGCCGATGATCGCGTTCACGAGCGTGCTGGCGTCTGTCGTATTAGTAACGAGCACTGCGTGCGCTGGGGCAACCACACCGAACGCGGCTAGTGCTGCACACACACTTTTGAGCTTCATAAAATTCCCTTGTAT
>DASRIK010000491.1:0-10303 GCA_035650035.1 Burkholderiales bacterium
CCGTTTTCTCAACGAGCGCCGCGACGCATGCTTTTCTTTCGCTATGTTCATGCGGAGACAAACGCAGTGGCTTTCGATCCTGTCCGTGGAGCTCGAGCACCTCTGCGCGGCACGGAGGCAAGCTCCGAGGAGAGACCTGCAAGTTTCTGCCAAGAAATGCGATCAGTCGAGCATAGTCATTGTGCGCAAACTCATTGTTGTGGAAGGCCTGCTTGAGCTCTTTCTGTGTTTGATTCAGTCGTAAACTGAGATTGTCGATCCACTTCAAATATGTGCTGCGCCACGCCTCGATGTGCTCTGACTTACCCAGCGCAGGCACGGACGCCAGCGTAGTCTTCTTGCTCAATGCTGCCAAGAATTCAGGCGGTACCAGGCGAACGGTGATCTGTGCGCTTGCTTGAGTATTCGTACCGGGCAGCACAGCAGCATCGAATTTCAGCTTGTATAGAGAGTTCCCATTGAGATCGTGACGATCATCCAGCTGGTTTTCGATAGCCAGATTACGAACAACGTCGCGATAATCGACTGCCTCGAGCAGTAATGCCCGGCTTGAAAGCCGGGCATCACCTTCGGCCTTTTCGCCGCTGCTTTTACTGCTGTCGCCGACGGTCTTCGCCGTGGACGTATCGCCCGATTCTCCGAAACGCAAAGACGTGTTTCTGCGTTCCGCAAATGTTTGCTGGCCAGGATTGATCGACTCACGGTCGAGTTCGCGTGTAAGCCAGGCGTCCTGTAGAAATCGATCATTGACAAGGCGTTCGCGTGTGTAGATCTCTGGTGTATCCACTGAGATCTGGCCGAGGGTGGTGCTTTCACCAAACGGGTCGACTAGCCATATTGCCCCGAGTACAAACGCGGCGAATAGTGCTGCTGGCCATAACATCGGCTGGAACTGCGACCAGGTAAGGCGCGGCGCGGCGGCCGGATCGGCAGGCGTGTTCACACCCGTACCCATGAACGCCCCCTTAGTGTTCTGGCTAATCTTCTATTCGTCAGAATGACGGAGGACGCGTTCGGCGTGCATCAGCCATTCGGCCTATCGCGCGCTATCGCGAGCAACTACGTGCGGCGGACCAACTTCGCTCTAGAGATGCATCACGCCGCAGCCGCAGCCTTCGCCGCTGGTGCGTCTGTTTTCGCGTGGCGCGGAAGCCAAAGCGACAACGGCACGCCGAGATAGCCGATCGCGGCGGCGACGAGAATCGCGGACGTATACGCGCCGGTCGCATCGAACAGCACGCCGCCCAGCCAGCCGCCGAGCGCCATGCCGGTGCTCGCCCCGACGATCTGGAAGGAATAGATCGACCCCAGCGGCGCGTTGGCGCCGAACAACTGCCGGTTGATGATCGGGAAGCCCACCATCTCACCGCCGTAGCAGATCCCGAAGATGACCGCGAACGCATAGAACATCCAGGCTTCGTTCGCGAAGAGCAGGATCAGGATCGAAGTGCTCTGGCCGAAGATGGCGACCGTGAGGCAGGTGCGGCCGCCCCAGCGGTCAGTTGCCAGTGCGAACCCAAATCGGCTCAGGGCGGAAAACCCGGCGATGATGCTGAGCACCGCTGCAGCCTCGATCGGGGGTACGCCGCGGATCGTCGCCATGGAAACCCCGTGCGCGAGGATCACGGCGTGCCCGGCGCAGCCGACGTGATGGATCGCCATGAGATACCACACGGTGCGCTCGCGAAGCATCTCTCGAAAAGTTGCCGCCGGCGGAAGAGCTGCGGCAGCGGTTTGCCTTTTCGGCGCCGCCTCCTCCCCGTACGCAGTGAGGCCCATGTCGCTCGGCCTGCTTCGTATGAACAGCGAGAACGTGAAGAGCACCACGCCCAGGCCCACGCCGATCAGCGTGAACGCCTGCTGCCAGCCGCGCGTCTCGATAAGCCAGCTGAAGAGCGGCGCGAAGAGCACGGGTCCTGATCCCAGCGCGCCCCAGTAAATCCCGACGGCGAGCCCCATGTGGCGGTGGAACCAGCGGGTCATGATCACGGGTAACAAGACGGTAAATGCCGCGTGGCCCATCGAGCCGACGAACAAGGCGTAGTAGAGATAGAACTGCCACAGCTCGGTGATGGTCCCGATGAGTACCGTGCCGATCGAGATGAGGAATGAGGCCGTAATCATGAGCGGCCGCGCACCGTAGCGGTCGCCGAGCCAGCCCATGGCGACCGTCGCCGGCAAGCCCAACAGAAACGCGAGCGCGTACGCAAAGGAGATGTCGCCGCGTTTCCAGCCGAATAGCGCGACCAGCGGGTCGACGAACACGGCGAACGCGGCCGAGTCCGCACGCGCGGCGATGCTGAGCACGCACGCTGCGGCAAGGACGATCCAGGCGTAATGGATTCCGGAAGTTTTCGTTGGCATCATTGTGGCGGCGCGGCATCGACAAGCCGCAGGTAGAGTATAGCGGCGCGGCGCTTTATGCCCCGATACTAGCCGAAGTACGGGAACGGAGAGAGTCGTGTCACGTGTTACAATTAAGCAACGCTTGTCATACACGCAACGAGACATGACTCTGTCAGTGCGGATCCCTCCGCGAATTGAGCAAGAGCTCGCCGACTATTGCGCGCGCAATGGCGTCAGCAAGAGTGAAGCGGTGAAGGATGCGCTCGACCAGTTTCTTGCGGGGAAAAAAGGCGATAAGAGCCCTTATGAAGTGATGAAGGACCTGATCGGGCCCCATACGGACGAGGTGCCGACGGAGGATATTGCCAGACACACCAAGCGGCTGCTTCGAGAGCGCGTTCGCGCCACACGCAAGTGATCGGCGTACTGGCCGATACCGGATTCCTGGTTGCGCTGTTCAGCCGTCGAGATCCCTTGCGTCGGGCGGCGCGCAAGCATCTGCAGGTGCACACATATCCGATGGCCACAGTGGCACCTGTAATCGTTGAGACGTCCTTCTTTCTCGGGCCGCAGGGTAAAGCTGATCTGCTGGAGGCGGTTCTTCGAGGGGCAATCGCAGTCAGTGAGCTGCCGCCGGAAGCATATCGCGAGATCAGGACGCTCGTGCTCAAATATGCCGATCGCGACGTCGATTTTGCTGACGCTGCATTGATCTGGTTTGCGGGGGTGAGCGGCTGCCGGAGCGTACTCACCGTCGACGAGCGCGATTTCAGCGTTTATCGTATCAAGGGCAACAAGCGTTTCGACGTCGTGGCATGGCAGTGACGGAATGCGGGCGAGGTCCTGGAGATACGGAGAAGCTATGGACACAGTCGAAGCACCCACCATTTCCATCCGCAAGCTGGCCGCGCCGCTCGGCGCCGAAATCAGCGGCATCGACGTCGGGCAGCCGATGAGCGACGCGACTTTCAAGCGCATCGAAGACGCGTTCCACGAGCATTGCGTGCTGGTGTTTCGCAACCAGCGGCTGACTCCGCAAGGGCACACCGGCTTCAGCCGCCGCTTCGGTGATCTGCTCGTGCACGTCATGAGGCAGTACAACGATCCGCAGATGCCGGAAGTGCTGGTGCTCTCGAACATCTTCGAGAACGGCAAACCGATCGGGATGCAGGATGCCGGGCAGTACTGGCACACCGATCTCTCCTACACCGCGGAGCCATCGCGCTGCTCGCTGCTCTACGCGGTGGAGATTCCGTTCGAGAATGGCGTCGCGCTCGGCGACACGTTCTTCGTCAACACGGCCGCGGCATACGAAGCACTGCCGGACGACATGAAAGCGAGGCTCGCCGGGCTCGAGGCGACGCACAGCTACACCGCGCGCTACGAGCGGATGGAGAAGGGCGGCAAGCGCGTTGCGCTGGAGGAAGATCAGAAGAAAGCCGTGCCCGAAGTAGTGCATCCGGTGGTGCGCACGCACCCATTCACCGGCCGCAAGTGTCTTTACGTGAACGAAGGGTTCACCGTGGGCATCGTCGGCATGGCGAAGGAAGAAAGCGACGAGCTGCTGGCGTACCTATACCGGCATGTCACTGACGAGCGCTTCATGTATCGCCATCGCTGGCAGGTCGGCGATCTCCTCATGTGGGACAACTGTTCGACGCAGCACAACGCGATCGCGAACTATGGTCCGCAGCAGCGGCGCCATATGCGGCGGACGACGGTGAGAGGGACGGCGACGTTTTAGCGAAGGCGCGCCGGCTGCCCCTCAGCCTACTGTTCAGGGTCTGGCGCGTGCGTAAGCGCGTTGCAGTTATTCCGAGAGACGGCGCGCCGCGGCGAGCGCGAATGGTGCAATCGCACAGAGCTGAGCGAATCGTTCTTCAGTGAGCGTTAAGGCTGAGCGCTTCAGCATCACGGCGACGAATTCGCGCGTGTCACGATCGACTTCGGTACGCAGTGGCGATCCGCTCGGCGCTTCGGTCTTCGCCGGCGTCGCACCGCGCGTGAGTGCCGGCCGCCTGTCGCGCCACGGTGTGGCCCGTTCGTACGCATGCGCAACACGAAGCACGGTGCTTTCGTCGAACGGGCGTCCGGCGACCTGCATCGATAGAGGCAGGCCGCTCGGGGTATAGCCATTGCATAGCGCGACCGCAGGTGCGCCGGTCACACTGAATGGCGACTCCAGATTCGGCTTGCTCCAGTGATCGAACACGCGAGTCGCGCTGGATGCGCTGAGCTCCGGCGCGGGGCCGCTGCTCGCGGTGACGATCGCATCGTACTGTTCATGAACCGCCGACATCGCCCGCATCATGGCCCTACGCTCGTCCTGCGCACGCACGTAATCGGTCGATGAGAAAAGGCATCCAGGCAACGTGAGCGCCAGGAAATCGGAGCCGAAATCGTCGAGGCGCTCGATAAGCCTGCGCCGATGAACCGCGAACACCTCGGATTTCGCGATCACGTTCTTCACGTCGTAGTAGCGGTGCAGCGGCTGCAGGCGGATCGCTTCGATCCGCGCGCCCAGTCCGGACAGCACGCCGAGCGCTGCGTCCATCGCAGCGGAGACTTCGGACGATACGGCGAGATCTTCCTCCCAGAAATGGCGGACGACACCGATGCGCAGGCCGCGGATGTCGTGATCGAGAGCGCCTCGGTAATCGGGAACGGCTCTGTCGGCGCTCGCTGGATCGAGGGGATCGTGACCAGCGATCGCCTGCAGCATGATCGCGCAGTCCTCGATGGTCCACGCGAGCGGCCCGCAATGGTCGAGGCTGAATGAATGAGGAATAACGCCGGCGCGGCTCACGCGCCCGTAGGTCGCTTTGAGGCCGACGGCGCCGCACAACGCCGCCGGAATGCGGATGGACCCGCCGGTGTCCGAGCCGAGCGCACCAGGCACAAAACCCGCGGCGACGGCCGCAGCCGCGCCGGTGCTCGAGCCGCCGGTGAAATGCCCTGTGTTCCACGGATTACGCGCAGGCGGCCACGGCAGGTCGAAAGACGGGCCGCCGTTCGCGAGCTCGTGCGTCGCGAGCTTACCGATGAGGACAGCGCCGCTTTCGTACAAGCGCGCGATGGCGGTCGCGTCCGTGGCGGGAACGTTGTTCAGATACGCTCGCGAATACCCGGACGTGAGTATGCCGGCCGTATCGTAGATGTCCTTCGCGCCGAACGGGATGCCGTGCATGGGGCCGCGGTAACGACCGCCGGCGATCTCGCGCTCCGCGTCCCGCGCCTGCCGCAGCGCCCGCTCGGCGACCACGGTGTTGAATGCGTCGATCTGGTCGTCGAACACGGCGATACGATCCAGAGCCGCTTGCGTCAGCTCGATGGGAGAGAGGTCACGTGCTGCGATGAGCTTCGCGGCTTCGGCGAGCGTGAGCGGCCATTCCATGCGGATATCCTAGCGCGGTTCCGGGCGCTCCAAATTCGTATAATCGTCGGTACACCTGAACCGTCATGAAGGGCTCGATATCGTGATGAGGAAAGCAGTCCTGGCCGCAGTCGTCGTGTTCGCAAGCATCGTTGGCTCCCAGCCTGTCGCGCAAGCTGCGGCCTATCCCGAGAAAGTCGTGCGCGTGATCGTCCCGTGGCCGCCAGGTCCGACGGATACGGTCGCGCGCCTCGTGAGCACGGAGCTCGGGGCGCGCCTGAAGCAGACGGTCATCGTGGACAATCGCGTCGGCGCGGGCGGCATCATCGGCATGCTCGCGGTGGCGCAATCGCCGCCGGACGGCTATACGCTGATGGTGACCTCCACTGCATACGGATACCTCATCGCCAGGCCGAAGCCGAACGTGGACTTGATCGAGTCGTTCGCGCCGATCGCGCTGCTGGGCTTGAACGAAAGCGCGCTGTGCGTGCATCCATCCTTGCCCGTAAAAACCGTGAAGGAGCTCATCGCGTTGGCGAAGGCGCGTCCGGGCACGCTGCACTACGCTTCTTCGGGCGTCGGGGGTTTTCCGCACATGAATACGGAGCTTTTCAAGCTGATGACGGGCGTCGATCTCGTGCACGTGCCGTTCAAGGGCGGCGGCCCGGCGGTGACGGATGTCGTCGGCGGCCATACGCAGGTCATCCTCACGTCGCTGATCGGTCTTCTGCCGCATATGAAGTCGGGCAGGCTCAGAGTGCTGGGGGTCGGCAGCCTCAAGCGTTCCGCGACCCTGCCGGATGTGCCGACGATCTCCGAAGCCGGTGTGCCCGGCTACGAGACCAGCATCTGGTATGGATTGTTCGCGCCGGCGGGAACGCCGCCGGCGATCATCGACCGTTTGCACACCGAAGCTACCGCTGCGCTGACGGCGCCGGAGGTACGGAAGTCCTATGAAGCGCTGGCAATCCTGACGCGAAACATGGGCTCAGCGGAATTCGCAAAGCTCATGGTGTCCGAGCAGGCGAAATGGCAGAAGGTGGTCAACGATGCGGGCATCAAGCCGGAGTGAAGCGGCGACAAGAGCGTCGATCACCCTTCGACCGCGAACGGATTTTTAACGCGGACGCTAGTCGATTCGCGCGCCCGACGCTTTCACGACCTTCCCCCATTTCGCGACTTCGGACCGCATGAAGTTGGCGGATTCCTGAGGCGTTCCGAAAAGGAGGTCGGCGCCCTGCGCGTGGAACTTCTCGCGCACGTCGGGCATGTCCAGCGCCTTGACGATCGCGCCGTTCAATCGGCCGATGACGTCCCGAGGCGTTCCCGCAGGCGCGACGAACGCGTACCACGTGCCGGACTCGAATCCGGGATAGGTCTCCGAGAGCGTCGGCAGATCGGGCGCCGTGGCGCTTCGCTTCGCGCTCGAAATCGCAAGCGCGCGCAGGCGGCGACTCTGGATGTGCGGCAGCACCGAGAGCGAGTTCGCGAACATCATCGTCACGTTACCGGCCACGAGATCGACGATGGCCAGCCCCGTGCCTTTGTAAGCGATGTGGACGAGCTGGATGCCCGTTTGCATCTTCAGCATCTCGGCAGTGAGATGGGGTGTGCTGCCGTTGCCCGTCGATGCATACGTGAGCTCGCCGCGTTTCGTTCTCGCGAGCGCTACGAGCTCTTTGACGTTGCTCACGGGGAGCGAGGGATGCACCACGAGGACGAGCGGCACGGTCGCGACTAGCGCGATCGCGTCGAAGTCCTTGAGCAAGTCGTAGCCGAGCTTCGGATAGAGTGTCTGGCTGATCGCGGCCGGAGCACCCGCGGCGAGCAGCGTGTATCCGTCGGCAGGGGCGCGGGCAGCGAGCTCTGCGCCGATGTTGCCGGCCGCACCGGGGCGATTGTCCGCAACGAACTGCTGGCCGAGCGCTTCCGTCAGTTTCGGCGTGACGAGCCGGATCGCGATGTCCACGCCCGCACCCGGCGGAAAGGGGACGATCACACGCACCGCTTTCGCCGGATACGCCTGTCCCGGGCCGGCCGACGTGCTCTGGGCGGTTGCAATGAACGGCGTCGTCGCTGCGACGATCAGTGCCACGATGAGCGATACGTGTCGCGCTCGCATGAGTCTCCTCGATGTGTTGTAAAAATCGTGTCTGCTACTATAACTGCTGCAATCCTGTTTGCGGCGCGTGACCACGATGCTGACCATTCAACCCAGTAATGCATGCCTCGGCGCGAGCGTGACGGGGATCGATCTCGCGCAACCGCCGTCGGATGCCGATTTCGCAGAGATACTTCGCGCGCTGGGATCGCACGGCGTGCTGTGCTTTCCGAACCAGCCGATCGATGCTGTAGCACTGCGGCGGTTTTCCGCGCGCTTCGGCGAGCTGCAGGTGATCTCGTCGGCGAAGGGCCGCACCGAGCCGGACATGCCCGAAGTGTCGATATTGTCGAACGTCGTCGAGAATGGACGTCCGATCGGCATTCCGGATGCCGGGCAGGACTGGCACACCGACATGACGTACAACCGTGTCGTCGGCTTCGTGAATGTTCTCGTGGCATTGAAAGTGCCCGTTCGCGATGGACGTGTGCTCGGCGCAACCGAATTCGCGAATACGCAGGCCGCGTACGAAGACCTGCCCGACGAAATCAAGACCCGGCTTGCGCATGCCACGGCGACGCACGACTGGAACAACTTCCACGAGCTCATGCGCAGCAAAGGCAGCAAGCGGCCCGCGCTGACCGAAGAGCAGCGCCGTGAGAGACCCCCGGTCTCGCATCCGCTTTTCCTGACGCACCCGATCACCGGCCGCAAAGTGATCTACGCGAACCCGGGCTTCACGGTGAGGATCAACGAGCTCGAGCCGGCGGAAAGTCGGGAGATGCTCGACTTTCTCTTCAGCCACGTGCTCCAGCCGCGCTATCGATACGCGCATCGCTGGAGCGTAGGCGACGTCCTTGTCTGGGACCACATCGGCACCTGGCATTACGCGGTGCCCGATTACGCGCCTCACGAGCATCGCCTGATGAAGCGCTGCCAGGTGCTCGCGGACCGCATCTTCGATCCGCAGTTCGTGCGCAGTGTGCTCGACGTGCGCGCGGCTGCGTGAGGGTTAAGACATATCGCAGCGTTGACGTTATGACGAAGATCCGAATTGCCGCGCTGTCCATGTTCATCGCCGCGGTGATGCTCGGCACATCCGCGCACGCCACCGATCCGTATCCCGTCAAACCCGTGCGGCTGATCGTGCCTTATGTTGCGGGCGGCAACGCAGACATCCAGGCGCGCTACATCGCGGAGCGCCTGAGCGAAGCGCTCGGCAAGCAGTTCATCGTGGACAACCGCGGCGGCGCGAACGGCATGATCGGACTCGAGCTCGCCGCGCGCGCGGCGGCGGACGGCTACACGCTGGTCTTCGTTGCGAACACGTATACCGTCAGCCCGTCGCTCTTTGCGAGAGTTCCGTACGACACCGTCAGGGATTTCCAGCCCATCTCGCTCGTCGGGGACACGCCGGAGCTTTTCATCGGCACGAACGCGCTTGCCGCGAACAGCGTCAAGGAGGTCATCGCGCTCGCCAAAAGCCGTCCCGGCCAGCTCAACTACGGCTCGACCGGCAACGGTTCGCCGTCGCACCTCGCAGGCGCGCTGTTCGAGCTGATGACGGGCACGAAGCTCGTGCACGTGCCTTACAAAGGAATGGCGGCGTCGAATCTCGGGGTCATGACCGGCCAGATCCAGCTCGGGTTTCCGAGCTTCACGTCGGTATTCCCGAATGTAAAAGCGGGGAAGCTCAAGGCTTTCGCGATCACGACGAAAAAACGCTCGGCGCTCGCACCCGAGATTCCGACGATGGACGAAGCGGGCGTGCCCGGCTACGAGGCGAGCATCTGGAACGGAATTCTCGCGCCCACTGGCACGCCGAAGGCCGTCGTGAACCGGCTGCACGAGACGATCGTGCAGATACTGAAGTCGCCGCAGGCGGCGGAGCGTTATGCGAACGTCGGTGCCGAGATCCGCTACAACTCACCCGAAGAGTTCGCCGTGCTCATTCGTGCCGAGCTGGCGAAGTGGGCGAAAGTCATCAAAGCGGCGGGAATTCGGGTCGACGAGCGATAGGAAGGCGTTCGTGCGCCACGGGATTGCTTCCTCGCGAGCGCTCGTCGCAATGACAACGTAACTACTCGAGGCGGATACCGGTTCCCTTGCGTATCCGCGTCCAGCGCGCCTGTTAAAAAAAACCCCGCGACACGCGGGGCGTTTTGCGACACGAGCTCGCGGGCGGGCTTAACGGTACACGTGCTCGCCTTTGTTGGTCTTCCACTCACGCTCGAGATACTCGGCATCCTCGTCCGAGCGCGGCGTCACGCCCATCACGATGCCGCCTTGCTTGATGCCTGACTCGTAGTGCTTGACGCGCTCTTCCGGGATGCCCCATCCGACCAGCGCCCCGATGAGCCCGCCCGTCACACCACCTGCGCCTGCACCGGCAAGCGCCGCCGCAGCAGGACCAGCTATGACAAGTCCAAGCCCGGGGATGACGAGCGATGTGCCGACGGCCGCAATGGCCGCAGCGATGGCGC
>DASRIK010000492.1:0-4112 GCA_035650035.1 Burkholderiales bacterium
CGAGCGCCTGCCGGAAGCCCGCGTCGAAATACTGTGCAGCGAGAGGGAGAAAATCCACGGCGGTGAGCGCTACTCCTCCACCGATTCCGCGTTAGAAAGGTGAGTTCCGACGACTGCCAATGCCCAGGAACATGATAGTGAGGCTGCGACAGCGTGGCAACGCGGGGACCGCGTCCTATCGACTGCGGTTGACGCGTTATCGATCAGCGCTTAGCGTTGAGCCAGAGAATCGAAGGCACATACCCCACGCACACAGGAACCCCCATGGACCTTGGTATCGAGGGCAAGCTTGCGCTCGTGAGCGGCTCCACGCAGGGCATCGGCTACGCCACGGCAAAGCTGCTTCTCGAGGAAGGTGCGCGCGTCATGATCAATGGACGCAGCGCCGAAACGCTGGAGCGCGCCATGGGCGAACTTCGGCGGCATGGCACCGTTTATGGCATCGCGGCCGACCTTTCCACCGGCGCCGGTGCGCAGCGCCTCCTCGACGCGGCACGCGAGATCGGCGCGGTCGACATCCTCGTCAACAATGTCGGTTACTTCGAGGTGAAGCCGTTCACCGAGATCAGCGATGCGGACTGGAACTCGATGTTCGAGCTCAATTTCATGAGCGGAGTGCGCCTTTCGCGTGCGCTCCTGCCGCCGATGCTCGAGCGCAACTGGGGCCGGATCGTGTTCATCGCGAGCGAACAGAGCGCCAAACCCAATCGGGACATGCTTCACTACGCGATGACGAAGACAGCGCAGGTGTCGCTGGCACGCGGACTCGCGGAGCTTACGCGCAAAACATCGGTGACGGTGAACAGCGTGCTTGCCGCCCCCACCTGGTCCGAGGGCGTCGAGGCCTTCCTGGAGAAAATCGGACCGACGGCGGGAAAGTCGGTGGACGAGATGCGTACGGCCTATTTCGAAGACACGGGCCGCAGCTCGATCATTCAGCGGTGGGCAACCGCCGAGGAGGTCGCGGCACATGTGGTGTTTCTCTGCTCAGCACGCGCTTCTGCGATCAACGGCGCCGCCCAGCGGGTCGATGGCGGGATCGTGCGCTCGCTTTTTTGAGCGGATTTTCGACATGCTACAGTCAATGTGAGCGCAGTCGTCGGCGAAGGCGGAGGAGGAAAGGCAGACCATGGCAGCAATCAAGGCCGGACTGGCCATCATCGAAGCGTTGAGGGCCGAAGGGGTCGAGTACATCTTCGGCGTGTGCGGCACGACGACCAATAGCATCGTCACCGAGCTGCACGGCCGCAACGACATTCGTTTTCTCGATACCCGGCATGAGGAAGGCGCCGCGTTCATGGCTTATGGCTATACACGCGCGTGCCGCAAGCCCGCGGTATGTCTCACGACATCGGGCCCGGCGACGATCAATCTCGCGACCGGTATAGCGCTCGCGTACAAGGGGCGCGCGCCGGTGATCGCGATCGGCGGGGATGTGGCCACGGATTATCTCGATCGCGACGGCGCGCAGGCCTTCGACCTCGTGAATCTCTTCAGGCCGATCACGTACCTGTCGCGGCAGGCATACAAGACCGAGCGCATACCGGAGCTCCTGCGCGACGCCTTTCGCACCGCGATGTCGGGCAAGCGCGGCCCTGTATTCGTCGACATACCGCGCGATCTCATGGACAACCAGACGATCGACGACAGTCTCATCTACCCGCCCTCGGCGTATCGCGCTGTGGAAGGACGCATGCAAGGCGATCGTCAGGCTGTGCGCCGCGCGGCCGCGCTGTTGTCGCGCGCCGAACGCCCCGTGCTCATCGCCGGTGGGGGCGTCATCGACGGCGATGCCACCGCTGAAGCGGTCGCGCTCGCCGAGCGGCTCGATATGGCGCTCATTCCGGCGTACGGGCACAACGATGCAGTACCGAACAGCCATCGTCTGTACATCGGAATACCCGGCAATCGCGGCGCGCCCGAAGCGATGGAAGCCATACACCGCGCGGACGTGATTCTCGCGCTCGGCTCGAAACTGAGCCAGCATTCGACACACTGGAACAACGCGGTGATCAATCCGCGCACGCGCATCATCCAGGTCGATATCGATCCACACGAAGTCGGCCGCAACCATCCGGTGGAAGTCGGGATCGTCGGCGACGCAAAAGCGGTGGCCGAGCAGTTACTCGAGTCGCTCGGTGCATCCAGGGGGAGCAATCCGGCGTGGCGCGCGGAAATAGAAGCGCTCGCGAAAAAACGCAAAGCGCGGCTCGAGCAAGAGCATTCGCTCGAAGGCGATCCGATGATGCCGCAGCGGGTCTACCCCGAGCTCCGCAAAGCGCTGCCGCGCGACTGTATGGTGACACTCGATGCCGGCGTCGCGCCCGGGCTTACGTACGATCGTCTTTCGTTCGAGCTGCCGGGGACGTTCTTCAACTATTCCGGCCATGGCGGCCTCGGCATGGGTTATGGCGTGGGGCTTGGCACGAAAGTAGGCCGTCCGGACCGCCCCGCGGTTTCGATCCAGGGCGATGGCGGTTTCCTGTATACGTCGCAGGAGCTCAACACCGCCGTTCGTCACCGCATTCCGCTCGTCGCGATCGTGCTCAACAACAGTTGCCACGGTGCCGAGAAAGCCCAGCAGAAGCGTAACTTCGCCGAGCGCTACGTCGGCGTGGATCTCGTGAATCCGCGCTTTGACCGACTGGCTGAAGTCTATGGTGCACGCGGCTTTTACGTGACGCGACCCCGGGACATAGCAGAGACGGTGACTGCGGCGCTCGCGCTCGATGTGCCGAGCGTCATTGAAATTCCGGTGGCGGAACATTTTCCGTTGCCGGCAAAAACACCGGCAGGTCACTAGAGAAGTGCGCGCGTTGGCCGCACTGGGGCTCACGCGTATACCGGCGCTGCCGGATCTGCCGACGGTCGCCGAGCAGGGATTTCCCGGTTTCAAGATCACGAATCGCTATGGCCTCTATGCACCCGCGGGTACGCCGCAGAGCATCATCAACGCGGAAGTGCTGCACTTCAATCCGAACGGCAAAGTGCGCGCGGGGTTTGCGCACTATGTGGGTTGCTCTGAGCGGCGGCCGTAATACCACTTATCAGCGGGGCTTAGCGAGACAATGACCTCCTGGCAGAACAACACGTGGGTACATCCCAGCCAATCAAAGACTGTTTTTGTTTTCGTTCACGGAATTCTGTCGAACAGCGACGGATGCTGGCGCAACAAAAAAACCGGAGCTTACTGGCCATCACTCGTCGCGGAGGATCGAAATTTCGAAGGCGCCTCGGTCTTCGTAAGTGGTTATACGGCGAGCGTGGGGGCGGGGATATACGACGCCAGAGACGCCGCAGACGAAGTACTCACCCGCCTCAAGTCAACAGCGCTCGATCCTCCGCCGCTATCGAAGGATCGCCTGCTGTTCGTCTGTCATAGCCAGGGAGGCATTGTCGTTCGGGAGATGCTTCGCTCGTTTCCCACGAAATTTACAGGGAAGAAGGTCGGACTCGTGCTTTGCGGGTCGCCCAGCTGGGGCTCGTTATGGGCCAAGTATCTTGCGCCGGCCGTTTTTCTCATACGATTTCGTCAAGCCAGTGCGTTGAAGTGGGGTGCCGGCAGTTTGGTTGATCTCGATCGCGCGTTCTTGGAGTTACTCCACACACGTACCCTGGACATCTCGGGCATGTGCCTGATCGAGACCCGCGGACCGTTGCGTCTGCCGAAGATCGTTAGCGAAGCATCGGCGACGCGGTATTTCCCTTGGAAACGCATTCCTCGGAGCACGCATGGAGATATCGTCAAGCCGAACAAACCGGACCATCTCAGCCACGAACACTTGCGGCAGTTTGCCGAAGAGCACGGATTTCTGACGCAGAAGCAGTTCAAGAAAGCATGCATGGCAATTCAGTACTCGATGGCGACTTTGAATGAGGTGTATGCTCAACCCGCCGCACCGCAACGACGAGCAGCAGCCATCAGTGAGCTCCGGAAAACGGCCAACGAGGCTCTCAACCTTGCGGATAAAGACTATGGCCGGGTCCAACGACAATTGAGCAAAATGCTCGAGGCACCTCTCGATGCAAGCGGTAGATGGGCGTTCAGCAATTTTTCGAGAGAAGACTTTGATTCGCTGCGGAAGGAGCTTGCAGCTCTCGTCAACCAGCCA
>DASRIK010000493.1:0-28015 GCA_035650035.1 Burkholderiales bacterium
CGGGAGCCACGTATCTCGAGATTTGCCGCGGAGTGAAAAGTGCCGTGCCCGATATCCACGTGCACGCATTCTCTCCGCTCGAGGTGTGGCAAGGCGCGCGGACGCTCGGCTTGCCGCTGGACGCTTATCTCTCGGAGCTGAAAGCTGCCGGGCTCGGTACATTGCCCGGGACCGCCGCCGAAATCCTGGACGACGAAGTTCGCGCGACACTCTGTCCGGACAAGATCAAGACGGCCGAGTGGCTGCAGGTCATGCGAGTCGCACACGGCGTGGGGTTTCGCTCGACCGCGACCATCATGTTCGGGCACATGGAAAATCCCGTGCACTGGGCGCGTCACCTGCTCCGCATCCGCACGCTTCAGGCCGAGACCCACGGCTTCACGGAGTTCGTGCCGCTGCCCTTCGTGCACATGGAGGCGCCCATATACCTCCGGGGCCGTGCGCGGCGCGGACCGACGTTCCGGGAAACGGTGCTGATGCACGCCGTGGCGCGCCTCGCGCTCCACCCGCTGATCCCGAACATTCAGGCGTCGTGGGTCAAGATGGGCGCCGAAGGCATAAAGCTTTGCCTCAGCGCCGGCGTGAACGATCTGGGCGGGACACTCATGGACGAATCGATTTCACGCGCCGCCGGGGCGTCCCACGGTCAGGAAATGCCGCCCGCCGCGATGGACGCACTCATCCGGTCCGCTGGACGCACGCCACGGGTGCGCACGACGCTGTACGCTACGAGCCCGCGCGCATCCGCTGACCAATTACTGCATTAGGAGGAGCACCCGATGAGCACTATCAACCTCAACGCCGACATGGGCGAGAGCTACGGCCGGTTCAAAGTTGGAAACGACGAGGAGATTCTCAAAGTCATCAACTCGGCGAGCATTGCGTGCGGCTTTCACGCAGGCGATCCAACCGTGATGGCCAAGGCCGTGCGGCTTGCGAAAGAGAACGGCGTGTCGATCGGCGCGCACCCCGGCTTCAACGATCTGTGGGGATTCGGCCGCCGCCAGATCCAGATGAATCCGAAAGACCTCGAGTACATGGTCGCGTACCAGATCGGCGCGCTGAACGGGATCGCCGCCGCCGTCGACATGAAAGTGACGCACGTGAAGCCGCACGGCGCGCTCAACAACATGGCGCATGTCGATCCTGAATATGCCCGGGCCATTGCGCGTGCGATCAAGTCCGTCGATCGCGACATCATTTTCGTCGCGAACGTGCTCTCGGAAATGGTCAAAGCCGGCCGCGAAGAAGGCCTGCGCGTGGCCGAGGAAGCGTACATCGACCGGACTTACGACGACACGGGCGCGATGACGTCACGCAAGTTTCCCGACGCGATGATCCATGACGCGGACCAGGCGGTGAAGCAGGTGCTCTCGTTCATCAACGAAGGCGCAGTCATCAGCAAGAGCGGCAAGAAGTTTCCGACTCGCATACACACGTTCTGCTGCCACGGCGACGAAGCAACCGGCGTTGGTGTTGTCGGCAAAGTGCGCCAGGCGCTGGAGAAGAACGGAATCACGCTGAAGACGCTGCCCGAGATGGATCTGTGAGGGCCGCGATGCAATCTCGAGGCGCTCGCACGATGTTCGGGATCGGGCTGGCGCTCCTTTGCGGCGCCTCCGCCGCGCAAGCCCAGCAATACCCGACGAAACCCATCCGCATCGTCGTGCCTTTCCCGCCCGGCGGCTTCTCCGACGTGTTCTCGCGCATCATCGGCACCAAGATGCACGACTCGTGGGGCCAGCAGGTGATCGTCGACAACCGGCCCGGTGCCGGAGGGAACATCGGCGCCGACATCGTGGCGAAAGCAGCGGCCGACGGCTATACGCTCTGCATGGGCACGATCGGGACGCACGCCGTGAACGCCACGCTTTTCACCAAGCTTCCTTACGACCCTGTTCGCGACTTCGTCGCTGTCGCTTTCGTCGTGGAAGCCGAGGGTCTGCTCGTCGTACATCCCTCGCTGCCGGTGAAAACGACGAAAGAGCTGATCGCGCTCGCGCGCAGCAAACCCGGACAGCTTACCTATGCGTCGGCGGGCGCGGGCACCACCAGCCATCTCGCGGGCGAGGTTTTCAAGAGCATGACGAAAGTCGCTATCACGCATGTCCCTTACAAGGGCAACGTGCCGGCGATTACGGACCTCATGTCCGGCGAGACCTCGATGCTCTTCGCGACGCTGCCGACGGTACTGCCCCAGGTCAGTGCGGGCCGCCTGCGAGGCGTCGCGGTGCTTGGCGCAAAGCGGTCCGCCGCCCTGCCACAAATCCCGACGCTCGCCGAATCCGGACTTCGCGGCTTCGAGGTGAACAACTGGACGGGACTCCTCGCACCCGCCGGAACGCCCGCGAACGTGGTGAGCAGGCTGAACGCCGAGGTGAACCGCATCATGCAACTCCCCGATGTGCAGACGCGTCTTCCGAGAGAGGGCCTGCGTCACGTCGCCATGACACCGCAGCAATTCGGCGATTTCGTGAGATCCGAGAAAGAGAAGTGGGCGCCGATCGTAAAAGCGACGGGCGCGAAAGCCGATTAGCTCGTCTGAATCGCGATGACAGCGTGCGGCGCGCTTATGCCGCCGTGCGGCGCTTCGCAGGTTACGTCTTCTTCGATTACTTACGAAAGTCCCGCAGCCTCGGGATGATCTGCTCCGCGATGATCTGGATCTGGCTCATTTCGTATTTGTACGGCACGAAAATGAGCTTCTGCACGCCGACTGCGAGGTGCTCCTTCAGCTGTGCGACGCACTCGTCGACGGTCCCGATGATCGCGCTCTCCTTGGTCGAGTCGCTCCATGCCGCGTAATCCCATTCCTTGCCGAGCCATTCCATCATCTGGCTCTCGACCGCTGCGCGCGATTTGCCGACCATGATCGGAAGCTGCGCGCCATTCAGCAGTGTGTCCGGGTCTTTGCCCGCTTCCTTCGCGAAGTTACGAACTTTGTCCCAGGATTTCGCGAAGCTCTCGGGCCGATAGAAGTACGTGAGCCAGCCGTCACCCGCCACGGCCGCGCGTTTCAGCACGACGTCGACGTAGCCGCCGATGAGAATGGGCGGACGCGGCTTCTGCACCGGTTTCGGGTACATGACGCCGGCGGGAATCTTGTGATGCGGCCACTCGCCTTTGACCATGTCCTCGGTCCAGAAGCGCTTCAGGATGTCGAGGTTCTCGTCCATGATCCTGCCGCGCTCGTTGAACGGCACGCCCACGGCGTCGAACTCGCGCCGATACCAGCCCGCGGCAAACGCCATGAGAAGGCGGCCGTTGGACAGCTGATCCATGCTCGAGAGTTGTTTCGCGAGCACCACCGGATTGCGCAGCGGAAGCACGAGCACCCCCGTCGACAGCTGGATCTTCTTCGTGCGTGCGGCGATCGCGGTGAGTAGCGTGAGCGAATCGAAGACGGGAAAGCTCGGCTCCACGCCAAGGAGGATGTGGTCCCAGACCCACAGCGAGTCGAAACCCATCTGTTCCATTTTCACGCCGTATTCCACCAGCGCCTTCCCGTCCGGCATCTCGGGATAAGTCGTGAAGTTGCGGGCGGCGATGCCGAAGGTGTTGTGCAACGTCATGCTTCTCTCCTGCGTCAGCTGGTGTAAAGCCGCTGCGGATCCAGATTGCGCAGCACCGCGAGCTCACGTTCCGTGGGCGGCTCCGTGACCGGAATCTCACCGTTTACCGCGAGCTCGAAGCCGGTGTTCTCCTGAACCTGACCGATGGTGACGCCCGGGTGGAGCGCCAGTATTTTCATCCGCCGCGTCTCTTCGTCGAAGCCGAACAGTCCGAGGTCCGTCACGACGCGATACATGCCCCCGGCCGGCAGTCCGCTGTCGCGCCGCGTCGTGCCGCCGCGCAAAAAACCCGGGCTCGTCACGAAATCCACTTGTTCGACGAAGCGGCGCTTCTCGTGCTTCATCGCGACGATCATCTGCACCAGGCTCGCGATGTCGTTGCCCCCGCCGGTGCCGGGAAGTCGCGTTTTCGGGCGCGCGGGATCGCCGATGAACGACGAGTTGAGGTTGCCGAACTGATCAATCTGCGCGCCGCCCATGAAGCCGACGTCCACATAGCCACGTTGGAGGAGCAGCAGCACATCGGTGCTCGGCAACACCATGTTCGCGCGGATCGTGCAGCGCTGCTCGTTCGTCGAAGGTGGAAGCTTGCCGGGCTCGATGTTCGGTCCGATCACGCCGCCCTCGAAAAGGATCGTGAGCCCGCGGCAGTGCAAACCCTGCGCGAGCGTCGCGGCGAGCAGGGGAATGCCGACCCCGGCGAAGACAATCTGACCGTCTTCGAGCAGGCGCGAGCTCATGACGGCGAGGAGCTCGGAGGCGGTGTAGTGTCGCTCCTCAGGCATTCGATACCCTTCGCCCGCCTTTCGCCGCCTCCAGCAGTGTCTCGAGCCCGAGCAACTCGAGATACCCGGCCCACGATTTCGGACCGTAGATATAGTGCTCCAGGTACTCGGCCATGCCTTTCACCGGGTCCTTGTTGACGAGCGACGTGTAGTAATCCATGTGTCTGAAAAGCGGCTCGTTGACCCCGCTGCACTCGTGCGGCGCGCAGCCGAAAGGCACTTCGACAACGGCCTCGACTGCAAAGAACGGGATTTTCGTCTGGTCGGGCGCGCGGCGGATCTGATCGTTCGACACGATGCGCTCCGTCGTGAGGATCACGCGGTTAGCCGCCATCGCGAGATCGATGTCGAGGAACTGGAGACCGTCCATTTGCGCATTGCCGTACGGATCGCAGCGCTGCACGTGTATGAAGGCAACGTCCGGGTTGAGTGCAGGGACCAGCAGGAGCCTGTCTCCGGTAAAGGGACAATCCATCTCGCGCGCTTCCGGTCGTTGCTGCAGCACGCCGGAGCCCAGCATCGATCGCATCGGCAGGAACGGAACGCCCATCGCGCCCGCGCGGAAGCGAAGTCCCATCGCCATGTGGCTCCACTCATCGAAGCGTACGCCGCCGCTCTCGACGTGGTACCGCATCACTCTCGATATGCCCCAGACGATGCCCTGGCTGAACCAGCTCGTGACGATGTGCTCGCACGCGCCGGACCCCAGCAGCCAGTCGCCTTCGCTCGATGTAATGCCCCGTGCGCACGTGAGCCGCTTTCGCCCGGCGCGGATCACCGCCCAGATCATCGCCATGGGCGTGCGAGAGAGCGTGCTCCCGCCGATGCCGACGGTTTCGCCGTCCTTCACGAGCGCCGCCGCTTCTTCAAGCGTGACGACTTTTTCGTGCAGGCTGCGGTCGCGCTCGGTCAGCCGACGGCGCAGATCGAGGTATGATCCGCCTGCGCTCTCTCCGTCACCCGGCATACCGCGCCCCTGTGTCTTCGTTGAACTCCGTGATCAGCCGGTCCCAGGCAGGAATCGTGTCCTGCAGGCCCGTCCAGAAATCTGCGTGTTTGCGGCGGTCGAAGTCAGCCACCGAAACCCCCTGCTGCTCGACCCACGTGTAATAGCCGAGATTGAAAACCCGGCGCCGGTCGACGTGCGTGAGCTCCATGACGTGATCGTCGGCAATGCCTTCGAGGTGCTGCCCGAATATCTCTCCGGCATTCACTTCGTCGAAGCCGCCGGGGTAACGCCGGCGCGCGTACGCACTGCGCTCGCTGTCGTACAGCGCCGCGCTGTCCGTCGCGATCGTAACGATTGCATCCGAAGGCCCGAGCTCCAGATGCTTCGCAAGCTTGATCGAGGCAACGATATTGGCGTTACCCGAGAGCCCGACGTGCCGCAGTTCGTTCACGAGCGCCGGGTCGATTTTCCGCCGCTGCGTAAGGTAGTCGCGTCCGATTCTTTCGTTGAACAGAAGATTGAGCGCATCTGACGAACGGTCGGACACCCCGGCAACGAAGTCCGTATTCATCACGTTGTGGATGAGCGGAATATGTTTGTCGCCAATGCCCTGGATGTTGTGCTCACCGTAGCCATTCACGAGCATGGTCGGACATTCGATCGCCTCGACTGCTGCGATGCGGGTGCCATGCCATTCCTTCAGGTAATCGCCCGCGCCGATCGTGCCCGCGGAGCCGGTAGCCGCGACGAACGCCGATAGTCGCAGCTCGGGGTCGCGATCCCGTAGATTCGCGTAGATGCGCTCCAGCGCCTGGCCTGTGCAGTGGTAGTGCACGAGATAGTTACTGAACTCGGAGAACTGATTGACGATGACGTTACCCGGCTCCTTCGCGAGCTCCGCGCACTTGTCGTAGATCTCCTTCACGTTGCTCTCGGTGCCCGGCGTGCGAATGATGTCCGCGCGATCGATCACCCAGCGCTCCAGCCAGTCGAAGCGCTCCTTGCTCATGCCGGCCGGCAGAACCGCGACACCGTGGCAGCCGAGCGTACGAGAGATCGCAACGCCGCCGCGGCAGTAGTTGCCGGTCGATGGCCAGATCGCCTTATCCGATACCGGGTCGAAGCGGCCGCTCACCAGGCGCGGCACGATGCAACCGTACGCGGCGAGCACCTTGTGCGCGCCGATCATCGGAAAACGATCGCCCAACGCGACCACGATCTTCGCCTTGACGCCCGTCAGCGCCTCGGGCAGCACCACGTACGCGGGCACGTCCACAAGGCCCGTGCGCGCTTCGTCGTTGAACCAGTGCACGCGCCAGAGATTCGCTGCAGCCGGGTCGTCAGGGCCGATGCCGGCGAGCACAGCGTGCTGCAGCCGCGACATACGCGTGGGATCGGCGAGTTGAGTAAGTGTCGGCAACGGAATGTTCAACTCGCGCAGCCGCTGCACGGCGCGTTGACGAACGTTCCTGTCGGCGATTTCGGGAGTGAGGTCGAACGGGTTCATGAAAGGCCGAGTGTGCGCAGGTGGCCTTCTGTATATCATATTATCCATGCGCACGCGCATACACGGCGGCTGGGTCGTCGGCCACGACAGAGGCCATCACCGGCTCGCCCGCGATCACGAGCTCGTCTTCGAAGACGACAACATTCTGTACGTCGGACCGCGGTTCGATGGTCACGTAGACCGCGACCTCGATGCGACGGCGAAGCTCGTTGCGCCGGGCTTCATCGATACTCACGTTCACTCGGGCCATCGCGCATCCCATCGCCTGATCACCGATGCGGGTCGCGGTGATTACTTCGGCCAGCCTTTCTTCGAGATCAGCGTTCCGAAAGAAGGCACGCGCATCGCCGGCGACGTGCGTTATCTCCGCCCGGAAGAAACAGGGATGGAAGAGGAGCTTGAGCTGCACGCGCTTTACACGGTTGCGGAGCTCCTTCGTAACGGCGTCACCACGTTCGTCGAATACGGGAGCCAGCTGCGCATCCAGGAAGCGCTGATGGCGCAATGCCTCGCGCTCGGCGTGCGAGGTTATCTCGGGCCGGGCTACGACTCCGGCCGCTGGGTCGGCGACGAGCACGGGCGCCTGAAGCGCGTGCGCAACGAGGAGAACGGGCAGCGCGAATTCGCCGGTGCGATAAAGTGGATCGAGCGTAACGACGGCGCAGGCGCGGGTTTGATTCGCGGCATCCTCGTTCCGCGCGAAATGGAGACCTGCAGCCTCGATCTCCTGCGCAGGACACGCGAAATCGCCGACCAGATGAAGCTCCCGATGGCGACACACGCCGCGTACAGCATCGTCGAGTTTTACGAAGTCGTGCGCGAACATCGCTGCACACCGATCGAGATACTCGACGATGTCGGCATGCTCCGGCCCACGCTGAACATCGGTCACGGCAATCTGCCCGCCGACAGCGTGCGCTTGAACTACCCCGGCGCACAGGATCTCAAGCTGATGGGTGCCGCAGGGGTGTCGATCTCTCATTGCCCCATCAACATCGTCCGGCGTGCGCGCGTGCTCGACAACTGGCAGCGCTACAGCGAGCTCGGCATCAACATCGCCCTCGGATCGGACACCTACCCGCGCGACATGATTCTCAACATGCGGACGGCGTCCTATCATGGGAAAGTCATGAGCCATAACTACAAGGCGGCCACGGCTGCGGATGTGTTCACGGCTGCGACGCTCGGAGGTGCCCGATCGCTCGGCCGCGACGACCTGGGTCGGCTTGCACCCGGCGCCCGCGCGGACATCCTCTTGATCGATCTCTCCGGTCGGGGCACGCTTCGGATGGGCCCGGTGCGCGACCCCGTCAAAACGATCGTCGAATGCGGCGTCGGAGATGACGTCGACACAGTCATCGTAGCGGGCAAGACAAGAATGGAGGGCGGGCGTATACCGGGCGTCGACTTGAACGCGCTGAGGGGCCGTGCGCAGGCTGCGGGCGAACACATCTGGGCGCAGTGGCACGAGTCGGATCCGCTCGGCCGCACCCACGAGGAAATGTGCCCGTGGTCGTTCTGCCCGGCATCGTTCCGTGACGGCGAACTGGAATAGTCCGTGCTAAGGCACACAATAAGTACAGCGCGTTACACAGGAGGGAGCGAATGACTCAGCCTTGCAAGCCGATCTTCACGGCCACGGTTGCAATTGTTCTCGCAGTACTGGCGTCAGCAGCAGCGGCACAAAGCTATCCGAACAAGACGGTGCGCATCATCGTTCCCTTCAGTCCCGGCGGCGCCTCGGACGCTTTGCCGAGACTGCTGGGCGCGAGATTATCCGAGCTGTGGGGTCAGCAGATCATCATCGATAATCGGCCCGGCGCGGCCGGAAACATCGGCATGGAAATGGGTGCGAAAGCGCCGCCCGACGGCTACACGCTTACCTCGGGTCCTATCGGTAATCTCGCGGTGAACCCGCACATGTACAAGCTCTCATACGACATCTTCAAGGATTTCACGCCCATCACGATGATGGGCAGCGTCGAAAACGGGCTCGTCGTGCATCCTTCCATCCCCTCCCGGTCCGTGAAGGAGCTCATTGCGCTGCTCAAATCACGGCCTGGCGAGCTCAACTTCGGCTCGGGTGGTGTCGGCACACAGGCACACATGGCGGGCGAGCTTTTCAAAGCGATGACCGGAACCAACATGGTGCACGTGCCCTATAAAGGTGTGGGCGCTTCGGTCGCGGATCTGCTCGGCGGCCATCTTGCGATGATCTTTGCGCAGATGCACGCAGTCGTTCCACACGTCAAAGCCGGGAAGCTTCGCGCACTTGGTGTCGCAACTCTGAAGCGCAGCCCCGCATTTCCGGATCTGCCGACAATCGCCGAAGCCGGCAATCTGCCGGGGTTCGAATCGATCTCCTGGTACGCGCTGGTCGGGCCGGCCGGAATGCCCGCGCCGATCGTTTCCAAGATACAGGGCGATTCTGCGAAAGTGCTGCAAAGCGCGGACATTCGCGAGAAACTCGCCGCGCAAGGTGTAGAACCGGGCGGGGACACGCCTGATCAGCTGCGCAAGGTCATGCGCGCGGATTACGATCGGTATGGCGCCATCATCAGGAAGCTCAACATCAAGGCAGACTAAGAGAGCCTGGTCCACGTGACAAAAGGAGAAGGAACATGAAAGACACGTTGAAAGCAACGCTGGCTGCGGCCGGCGTCAGTCTCGCCATCGCGGGCGTCGCGGGCGCGGCTCAGTCGCCCGGTCCGATCAAGATCGGCGTGAATCAGCCACTCACCGGGGCGGTCGCAGCGTCCGGCAATTTCGTCGTGAACGGTGCGCGCATCGCGGCGGATGAGATCAATGCGAAAGGGGGCGTGCTGGGCGCCAAGCTCGAGCTCGTCGTCGAAGACAACAAGAGCAATCCGACAGAAGCCGTCGCGGTGGCGGAAAAACTCATCGTGCGCGACAAGGTACCCGTGATGATGGGCGCATGGAGCTCGACGTATACGCTTGCCGTGATGCCAAAGCTCATGGAATACAAGGTGCCGATGCTCGTCGAGACGTCCTCGTCGGACAAGATCACCGTCTCGGGCAATCCGTACGTCTTCCGTATCTCGCCGACGTCCGGCATGGAAGCGGACGCGTTCGCGACCCGGGTCAAGGCGTTCAAGATCCGCAAGGCAGACTTTCTCGTCGTGAACAACGACTGGGGCAAAGGCGCCGCGGACGTATTTGCGAAAATGCTGAAAGCCCAGGGCGCTACGGTCGGTGTCGTGGAAACGATGGATGCGGCCGCGCAGGATCTCAACGCCCAGCTCGCCAAGATCAGGAGCTCTGACGCCGATACGCTGTTCGTCACCACCGCGGTCGAGCAGCTGACGCTGGTATTGCGGCAGGCGCAGGCGCTCGGCCTCAAACGTCAGATCATCACGACCGGCGGCTCGCAATCGCCCGATCAGCTGATCGAGCAGGCAGGGGCGGCCGCGAACGGCAGCTACCACCTGCTCTTCTTCCCGCCTTGGTTCCCGGAAGCGGCGCCGAATCCGGGGCTCGCGAAAGCCTTCGTCGACGAATGGAAGAAGCGCGGCTATCCGTTTGCGGGCTTGACCGAAGGCTTCCGTGGATACGACGGCATCCAGACGCTCGCGGCCGCCATCACGAAAGCCGGAAAGGCCGACCCGGAAGCCATTCGCCAGGCGCTGTGGCAGACACAAATCACGGGCCTGAACGGCAAGATCGCTTTCACCAAAGCGGGCCCCTCGGGCAAGGAAAGCGGCCAGAGCATTCCGGCGGTTTACGTCGTGAAAATCGACAACGGCAAAGTAGCGCTCGTTCGCTGATACACCCGCTCTGGACCAGCTACTCCAGCACCTCGTCAACGCGCTGATGCTGGGAGGGACCTACGCCCTCCTCGGCATCGGCTTGACGCTCATCTTCGGCATCATGCGTGTCGTGAATTTCACGCACGGTGAGCTCTATGCGTTCGGCGGTTACATGATGTTCTTTTTAACGTCGGCTCTCGGCGTGAATTTCTATGTTGCGCTGCTCGCAGCGCTCGTCCTCGGCATCATTCTGGGAACGATCATCGAGCTCGTACTGCTAAAGCCGATGCGCGGCGCCGACATCGATACGACGATGCTCATCATGATCGGCTGCTGGATCGTGCTCCAGAACATGGAAATGATGGTTTGGGGCGGGGTCGCGAAATCAGTAGTGTCGCCGCTGCCGGCCGATCCGCTCGCGTTCGGTCCCGTGTCGGTGGCGTGGCTGCGGATCTTCGTCTTCGCTGCGGCTGCGCTGCTCATCCTCGCGACCTACCTTCTGATACACCGCACGAAGCTTGGCAAAGCCATGCGTGCGACGTTCCAGGATCGCGATACGGCGGCCCTCATGGGCGTGAACGTCGGCGCGATCAACACGGCGACGTTCGCGCTGGGCTCCGGTCTCGCCGCCACCGCAGGCGCTCTTCTCGGCGCCGTATTCGTGATCACGCCGACGATGGGTGACCTCGCCGCGCTCAAAGCTTTCGCGATCGTGATCCTCGGGGGCCTGGGCAGCATCACCGGCGCGACCATCGGCGGCTTCATACTGGCGACGGTCGAGGAGCTCGGCGCAGGCTATGTCTCTTCCGGCTATCGCGATGCCATGGGTTTCCTGCTCATCATCGCCGTGCTGCTTTTCAAGCCCACGGGCCTCTTCGCACGCGCGGAACGAATCGGTTGAAACACACACTCCTCGCCCTCTGGTTCGCGCTTCTTCTCACCGTGCCGCTCTGGATAGACCAGTACTTCCTCCATGTGCTCATCACGACCGGCATCATGATCATTGCCGCGATGAGCCTGAACCTCCTGCTGGGCTATACCGGGCAGCTCAGTCTCGGACACGTCGCCTTCTTCGGCATCGGCGCATACGCAAGCGCACTCACGGCACTGGGTTTCGACGTACACATATTCGGCTATCGCATCGTGCACGAGCCCTGGCCGCCATTTGCGGGGTTCGCGATCGCCATCCTGGTCGCGGCGCTCTGCGGCTACGCCATCGGCAAGCTCTCGTTCAAGGTGCGTGGTGCGTACTTCGTGATCGTCACGATCAGCTTCGCAGAAGTGACGCGGCTCGTCGCGCTGAACTGGGTTGAGCTCACGCAGGGTCCGCTCGCGCTGAACAACATCCCGCCTTTCACGCTGGCTTTTCCCGGCGTCGGCGAATACACGATGTGGGGCAAAGTCGCGAACTACTACCTGGTGCTCGCCGTCGGCGCAGTCGCTTACATCGTCATTCGGCGGCTCGTGCTTTCGCGGACCGGTCGCGCGATGATCGCACTGCGCGAGAACGAGCCGCTTGCGACGTCGATCGGGATCGACGTCACGCGCTACCTTGTGCTCGCGGCTGTAGTCTCTGCTGCGCTTGCGGGGGCGGCGGGCGCGCTCTATGCGCACTTCGTGCGAATCATCGATCCCGACATCTTCCTCTTCATCTATACAGTCACGATGGTGATCATGGTGATCACCGGCGGAAAGGGAACGCTCGCGGGACCGATCGTCGGCGGGCTTATTTTCGGCATGCTGCCCGTGGCGCTGCGCGCGTGGGCGACACCCGTCGCGCAATGGATCATTTACGGTGTGCTGATGATCCTCGTGGTGTTTTTCCTGCCGCGGGGGATCGTGCCGGCAGTGCGGGAATGGTGGGAGAACGTTCGCCCTCGCCCCGACGAAACAGGAAGAACTTCGGCCGTTCATCCTTCAACAGGGCCTGTCCTGAGCTCGTCGAAGGGCTCAGGACGAACGGGGACTCGAAACGTATGAACACCGCCACATCCGCTCTCTCCATCGAGCACGTGAGCGTTCATTTCGGCGGCCTTGCCGCCGTGGCCGACATGAGCTTCGTCGTGAACGAAGGCGAGCTCGTGAGTCTCATCGGACCGAACGGGGCCGGCAAGACGACGGCGTTCAACGTGATCACGGGCTTTCTCAAGCCGACGCAAGGCGAAGTGCGCTACCGCGGCGTGTCGCTCACCGGGCTCAAATCGCACGAAGTGGCGAACCTCGGGCTCGTACGGACATTCCAGAAGACAAGCGTCTTTGCCAACAACACGGTTTTCGACAACGTGCTCATCGGGCTGCACCGGCATGGCAAGGCTTCGGTCTGGGCTACGCTGCTTGCACTGCCGCGCGTCCGCGACGAGGAAGCGCGGCTTCGCGAGGACGTGTGGGACATCCTGCGATTCGTTGGCCTCGACAAGCGCGCGAACGAGCTCGGTGGCGCTCTGCCCTACGGGGAGCAGCGCCTGCTCGAAGTCGCCATTGCGCTCGCAGCCCGGCCGACGCTCCTCCTGCTGGACGAGCCCGTGTCCGGCATGAATCCGTCCGAGACGGCGAGCTTCATCGCGCTTCTGCGAAAAATCCGTGACCGCGATATCACGGTGCTGCTGGTCGAGCATGACATGCATCTCGTCATGAACGTCTCTGACCGCATCGTCGTACTGAACTACGGCAGGATCATCGCGGAGGGCCCGCCGGCGTCGATCCAGCAGAATCCCGAGGTGATACGCGCCTACCTCGGACACGGGGTCAAAAGGCCAGCGGCGCATGCTTGAGATCGAGAATCTCGTCTGTTGTTACGGCAAAGTCGAGGCGCTGAAGCGCGTCTCCCTCGTGGTGAAAAAAGGCGAGCTCGTGACCCTGATCGGCGCGAACGGCGCAGGCAAGACGACGACGCTCAAGGCGATCTCCGGACTGCTCTCGAAAACGTCCGGCCGGGTCACTTTCGAAGGCCATGACATCACGCGTGCTTCACCGCGCGAAATACTGGGCCGCGGCATCGCCCACTCTCCGGAAGGGCGGCACGTCTTCCCCGAGATGACCGCGCAGGAAAATCTGGAGATGGGCTGCTTTCTGCGATCCGATGCGAGCGGCATCGCTGCAGACATGCGACGTATTTTCGAAAGCTTCCCCGTGCTCTCCGAACGCCGCTCCCAGGTCGCCGGAACGCTCTCGGGCGGCGAGCAGCAGATGCTTGCGATCGGCCGCGCGCTCATGTCCCGTCCGAAGCTCGTCCTGTTCGACGAGCCTTCGCTCGGGCTCGCTCCGAACATCGTCGAGCGCACGTTCGACATCATTCAGGGCATTCGCGCGGAGGGGACGACGGTGCTCATGGTTGAACAGAACGCCTATGCAGCGCTCGAGATGTGCGACCGCGCGTATCTGCTCGAATCCGGAGCTGTCACCCTGGAAGGCACGGGACGGGCGCTCATCGACAATCCGCACGTACGCAAGGCTTACCTGGGCGGTTAGCATCAGGCTATCGAGAGAGTCTCGGTCACATCGACTCCCCATGATCGTCAGCCTTGCCCAACTGCGCGAGCACCCCGGCGCCGTCACCGAGCGCGACTTACAAGCCGTGGACACCGACCGCCCACTGGACCACGGCGCGCGCACGCTACACATCCGCTGTGGCCACGACGTCATGCACAAGCTCGCGGCTGCAGGGTTCGAAGGCGATTTCCTGTGGTTTGCAGATCCGTACGTGCAAGGCCCGGTGCCGCGCGCGCCGACGCTTGAAGCGTTCGTCCGCATTCGCGCGAACTATCTGGAAGAGCAACACGCGGCCGTCGATGCATTCGGGAAGTTGCTCGAGTCGTATCGCGACCTCGACAAGGCGCGCGACTATGAGGCCGTCAACATCTGGATGGAGCACGATTCCTACGACCAGCTCGTCCTCGCGAAACTGCTCGATTTCTTCAGCGATCCGGCAAAGCGACCCGGGCGCCTTCGGCTGATCACCGTCACGCACTATCCCGGCGTCGAGCGTTTCATCGGCATCGGCCAATTACCGGCGGAAGCGTTGCGCATCCTGTGGAACGATTTCGATGACGTGAACGAGCGTCAGCTCGTGCTTGGCCAGAGCGCATGGACCGCCCTCACGGCACCCACGCCCGAGGAATTGCTGGAGCTCGTCAACACGGGCACGCGCGCTCTGCCGACCATGGGCAGGGCGCTCGCAAGGCATTTGCGCGAGCTGCCTTCGACGAAGAATGGCCTGAGCCTGACGGAAGCGCTCACGCTTCGCATTCTGCGCGACAAAGGGCCCATGAACGCAGCGCGGCTTTTCGGCTGGTATACGAACCACTACGAGCCGCTGCCTTTCCTCGGCGACGCCGGTTACTGGGCAGTGCTTCGCGGCCTCGCTCGTGCAAAGGAGCCTGCCGCCAGAGTCGACGAACGCGACGACGCGCCGAAAGAAGGCCATCGCCACTGGCACGTCGAGCTCACGCCTTTCGGCGAGCGGCTACTGGAGAACGATGCCGACTGGCTCCGCGCCAACGAAGTCGAGCGCTGGGTCGGCGGTGTGCGCATCGACTCACGCGCGCCGACGAGCTGGCGCTTCGACGACGATCGCGGAGCCGTCCTGTGTGCTTGAGAAATAAGGGTGCCGTGCCACCGTTTTGGTGCGGAATCTGTAAGAAATCTCGACACGGCGGAGCTCCCCCGACGCCTTAGTATTGCTCGCGCGAAAGCCCGCGCGTTGCCAACACCTGAAAATGTAAATCTCATGACTCGACAGCCTCACATATTTCTCTTCAGCGTACACAAGGATGCGATGGATGCCGCGATACGCGCTTTCTTAGCAGAGTGGCCGCAAGCGCGCGTGAGCAATCTCCTCGATGACAGCCTGTTCGCATGGGTGCGTGAAGCGGGCGGAGTCGTGCCGGAAATGTACGACGTCTTTCGAAATCTCACGCACCATATGGTAGACCGCGGCGCCGACGGTATTTTGTTCACATGCTCCGCGTTCCGACAGGTGATCGATACGTGCATCGCGGAATTCGCGCTGCCGATTCTGAAGCCCAACGATGCCATGATCGAAAAAGCGCTCGACGCGGGGCCGCGCATCGCCGTGATGGCCACTGTCGGGCCGACAATCCCATCGATATCGGTGGAGATCGAGGAACTGGCGGCCGCGCGAGGCCAGAAAGTCGAGCTCGTACCTTACGTCGTCGAGCATGCTTTTGACGCACTCGCCGGCGGCGATCCGGCCAGGCACGACCGCCTCGTAGCGGAGAAGGCCCAGGAGATCGTCGGCTGCGATGCGATCGTGCTCGCGCAATTCACGCTTTCGCGCGCCGTTCCCGCCGTTCAGGCCGTCAACCGGATACCGATCTACAACTCGCCGGGCGCCGCTGTCGTGAGGATGCAGGAAATGGTGCGCAGCGCCGGATGCGAAACGTAAGGTCGATTTCGCGGGGACGTTTTCTTGCGGTTCTGGCGAGCATTGTCGTTGCGGCCACCGCATATCTCGCGGTCGCTTTCTGGACTGGCTGGGAAGAAGTCAGCGAGGCAATCGCCCGAGTAGGATGGGCGGGCATGAGCGTTGTTCTTTCGCTTTCACTGCTGACCTACCTGATCCGCAGCGTGCGCTGGGCCGTCTATCTCCGCGCGCTGGGTTACGCGCTGCCACCCGTCGCGAACGTCCGGATCTATTTGGCGGGATTTGCGCTCACCACCACGCCGGGCAAGCTCGGCGAAACACTGCGCAGCATTCTGCTACGCCGCTTCGATGTGTCCTACCCCGCGAGCCTTGGCGCCTTCTTCGCGGACCGCTTCTGCGATCTGATCGGGATCCTCCTGGTTACCGGCCTGCTTGCCCAGGCGTTGTATCCGGTCGCGTGGTCCGTCGCGTTGTGGCTGGTCGGAGCGCTGTCCCTGTTGCTGCTGATATACGTTCAAGAGCACCGCGCGCTCGCTCTCATCCAGAAGTTGGCGGAGGGTCTCTCGCGCAAGGCGTCGATCGCCCTTTCCACGCGCGCGCTTGCCGAAAGCGCGCTCCTCTTGCTGCGGCCGCATCGATTGGCCTTCGGCGTCGCGGTGACCTGCATTGCCTGGGGTATTCAGGGCCTGTCGCTTGCCTATCTCCTGTCGCTTCTCGGTGGCGACCTGCCGCCTGCGCTCGCAGTTTTCATTTTTTTCTTTGCAACGCTCGTCGGCGCCGCAAGCATGATTCCGTCGGGGCTGGGCAGCCAGGAAGCGACGATGATCGCCTTGCTCACGCTGAACGGCGTGGACGGCGCGCACGCGGTTGCCGCGACGCTGATCCTTCGGGTCGCGACGCTCTGGTTCGGCGTGGCAGTGGGCCTCTGCTTCACGCTGTTTCCGCCGTCGCCGGGTGGTCGGTTTGCGGTTTCGGGACCCGCGCGAGGACGAAGCTGAGCTCAGCGGCCCAGCAGTGAACGCCAAACAGCTTTCAACCGACCCCAGACGGCGGTGAGCAGGAGAGAGCCGGCGTTGAGTTCTGCGGGGCGACCGCGTTGCGGCTCGGCCGCGCCACCCGTCCCGGGACCCGCACCAAGGCGCGCCTCGAGATTCTGGGCAAACGCTGCCGTCATGCGCCTCGCGATATCCTGCACGAGGCCGGATCGGCCGAACTGCGCGAGCGTTCCGGCGAGCGTGTAATTCACGTCGACGTCTACGCGAGTGGCTGCGCCGCCTCGTTCGTCGCTCAGCGCGTAATGGATTTCGCCCCGCGTCGTCGAGCTCGAGCGGGCATCGCGCGCGCTGCCGCGAATCACGCCCGTATGGGTGGACGGATCGCGCGTCACCTCAGCGGTTCCGTTGAACTCCGCCACGACAGGACCGAGCTTGACGCGCAAGATGATGTCGACCCGGTCGTCCGTCGGCGTGCCGGTCGCGGCTGCGCCGGGCAGGCACGCGGTGACTTCGTCGAGGCGACCAAAGAAGGCCCAGACTGTTTCACGAGGGTGGTCGACGGTGAAGGATTGGTGGAGCTTTGCGTCTCCCCTCCCAACCTTCTCTCCGCTGCGCGGCGCGAGGGAAACTGCGGTCTCGTTTCTCCTGACCCCGAACGTCTCCTCCATTGCGGGGGCGAGGGCGCGTTCTGCGTGCGGCGTGACGGCCGATGCTTCTCTCCTGTTGCCGCGCTGCGCGAGCACGCGCTGGATCGCTCGCACGATGCCGACGTAGCCGGTGCAGCGGCAGAGATTGCCCGCAAGCTCTTTGCGAATACGCGGCTCGTCCGCGTCCGGCAGGCGCAACACGATGTCGCGAGCCGTCACGAGCATTCCCGGCGTGCAATAGCCGCACTGAAGCGCGTGTTCGGCCGAGAACGCCTCGCGAAGCTCGGCCATCACGACGTCTTCGTCGAAGCCTTCGATCGTTCGAACGTCGGCACCGTCACATGCAATCGCGTACGTGATGCACGACCGCGCGGGCGAGTCATCGAGATACACCGTGCAAGCACCACACACGCCGTGCTCGCAGCCGAGATGCGTTCCGGTGAGCATCAGGTGCTCGCGCAAAAACTCCGCGAGCTGCAGCCGCGGCTCGACATCGGTGGCAACACGCTGTCCATTTACGCTGAGCTGAATTTTGCGCTTCATCAAAGGTTCGAGCACCGCTCCGGTGGAAGGTTAGTCAAGCGGCAATCCTACCCACAGGCGGCGTATCCGCGTTGGTATAACGCAGGCTCGTCTGCAGCGATCGTTTGCAGGCCACTTTCCGGATCATAGGGGGATAAGAGTGAGTACACGCACATTCGCAGCGCTGCTTTTTAGCCTTCTGGTTGTCGCCGCACCCGGGGGAACTGCTGCTGCACCGATCATCAATAACTTCGGATTGAGCAATCCGGATACATGGATCACCTTTGACGAAATCGTTTTGCCGAAAGGCACAAGCGTGAGTGGCCAGTACGCCTCCCTGAACATAACATTTGCGCCCAACCTGTACTTCGACAGTCAGGGATCCGCAACCTTCCCCGGGATCTCCGGACACCATCTTGGCAATTTTCTTGAAGCCTCTCCAACCAGAAATCCCGTCTCGATCGCATTTTCAACGCCGCAGGCGAGTGCCGCTTTCGGCCTTGCTTCGAGTCAGGCGGTCACGACGTTCACCGCGCTCCTCGGCGGCGTAGTCGTGGAATCTTTTTCAGAAATCACGACGTTCAACGATCCCTCCAAAAGCTATTACGGCTTCAGTGGGATCGTTTTCGACGAAATCCAGATTTCCATTTTGAACAACCTGAGCCTCCTGATCGACAACATCATGCAAAACCCCGCTCCAGCCATGGACGTCAACATCATGCAAAACGCCAATCCAACCATGGACGTCACGGTCGCGGCCGTTCGAGAGCCCGGTTCGCTCGCGCTCATGGGTATCGCGCTCGCCGGACTGGCTTTGAGCCGCAGACGCGCAAGCACATGACTATTGCCGCTAATTACGGGACGGCGAGCGCTGCTTACTTGTGCTTTCGGCCGCGATCATCCTTTTCCCTTGGAAGTCGCGGCCATCACGGCGCGCCTGAGAGCCACAAAGTGGATCTGCCTCTCGTATGCATCGTCGGCGAGACCGGCCGCATCCACCGCCGCAAACGCGCGTTCCGAATCGAACCCATCGGCAAGAAACCACGCATCCTCGATGACCTGAGGTGGGCCTTGCATCGCGCCGATCACCGCGCGGCAGACATTTCGTTCGGGATCCACGACCACTGCGCCCATTGCTTCCGCAAACTCGCCGGGCTTGCGACAGAATTTGTAATGGCCCCAGCGCGCGCGTGCCGACAGCTTGGGTATGCGAAAGCCCACTACGATTTCGTCGTCTTCCAGAACCGTCGAAAACGCGCCGCTCATGAACCGCCCGGCAGCGACCTCACGCCGGCCCGCAGCACCACTGATGATAGCCACCGCCGCGAGCACCGGCAGCACGTTCGGCCAATCCGCTGCCGGATCCGCGTGGCAGACACTCCCGCCGATCGTGCCGCGATTCCTCACAGCGCGATAAGCGATGTTCGCAGCGACTTCCCGCATGAATCCAAGCGACGGGTCGGGTACTCGACCGTCTTCGATGGCAGCGTGCGTAACGCAGCTTCCAATGAAGACGGCATCCTCGCTGTCTCTTGCCTCGTAGAGCTCCGGGATGCCCCGCACGTCGACCACCAGCCGAGGCTGTGCGAGACGCAGATTCAGCATTGGCCCAAGCGACTGTGCACCGGCCATGACCTTGGCGTTCCCGCCCGCCTCGCCAAGCAGCTTGATCGCGGCCGCAAGCTCGCGGGGACGCTGGTAATCGAAAGCGACGGGTTTCATTGCTTGCGTTTCGCGGCTTCGATCGCCGCGACGATCTTGCGCGGCGTCACCGGCGTTTCGGTGAGCTCGACGCCGCAGTACGACAGAGCGTCGTTGATCGCATTCACGATAGCTGCCGGCGGCGCAATCGCCCCGCCTTCCCCGATGCCTTTCTGCCCGAACTCGGTGTACGGTGAAAGCGTCTCCATGTGCAGAATGCGGATCGCCGGCACTTCCGTCGCGCCCGGCAGCAGGTAATCCGAAAGTGTCGATGCAAGCGGCTGCCCTTCGCTGCTGTAGGCCATCTCTTCATAGAGCGCAGTGCCGATGCCCTGAGCAGCGCCACCGTAAATCTGACCATCGACCACCATCGGATTGATGAGCTTTCCGCCATCCTCCGCAATCACGTAGTCGAGCAGCTCGACCTCGCCCGTTTCCGTATCGACGGCGAGTGCAACCGCATGGCACGCATAGCTGAAGGTGCCAGTATCCACTTGTGCCTTGTATCCGACGACGGTTTCGAGACCGCTCGTACGGACGTCGGGCGGCAGCAGCTGCGGCTGCCGATACCAAGTATGCGCCACTTCAGCCAGCGTCATGCGCTTGTCACTGCGCTCGAGAGCGACCTCACCATCCTTCAACTGCAACTCACCGGGTGGGGCTCCCAGCAGATGCCCGGCGATGTGCTTCACACGCTCGGCGATATCTTTGCACGCGGCGGCCACCGCACCGCCGGACATCACCATGCAGCGCGAGCCCCAGGTTCCGGTCGAATACGGTGTGAGCGCCGTGTCGCCGTGAACGACACGGACGTTCTCGGGATCTACGCCGAGAGTCTCGTACGCGACTTGTGAGAGCGTGGTCTCGAGGCTTTGCCCGTGGGAATGTGCCCCGATTCGAAGCTCGAGCAGGCCGTCGGGTGTGAGCCGCGCGAAACATTGCTCGTGACCCGGCACCATGGGAATGCCCCAGCCGTAGTACACCGAAGTACCGTGCGCGGCCTGCTCACAATAGACCGACACGCCGATACCGATGCGCCGTCCATCGGGCTCACCCGCTTTCTGGCGCACGCGCCACTTCGGAAGATCCAGCGCGTCGATGGCTCGCCGCACCGCTTCGGGATAATCACCGGAGTCGAAATGCTTTTTCGTGATGTTGTTGTAAGGCATCTCGTGTGGCTGAACGAGACTCGCGAGCCTCACTTCATACGGCTCCTTCCCGGCCGCGCGCGCAACCGCATCGAGCGCGACTTCCAGCGCGAAGCAGACGCCGGTTCGTGCCACTCCGCGATACGGGAGGATGCCGGGCTTGTTTGTTGCCACGGACCAGGTGCGGCAGCGATAACGCTCCATCTTGTACGGCCCCGGCAGGATGGATCCCACCTGCGCCGCTTCCAGACACGCCGAGAACGGATAGAGTGAGTACGCCCCCGAGTCGACCGTCGCTTCGCAGTCGATTGCCAGGAGCCGCCCGTCGCCATCGGCATAGAGCGTGATGTCGTAGTCGTGCTCGCGGCAATTCGCGTTGCCCGTAAGCTGCTCGCGCCGGTCTTCGAGCCAGCGCACCGGTCGTTTCAGATGCCGCGCAAGCCACGCAAGACAGATTTCTTCGGAAAGAAGGATGCCTTTGTAGCCGAATCCGCCGCCCACGTCCGGCGCGATCACGCGAATGGAGGCCTGATCGAGCCCCAGGCACTCGGACAGCCCTGCGCGATTGATGTGCGGCATCTGCGCGGCACTGTACATTTCGAGCTGTCCCGTGCGCTCGATCCATTCGCACAACACACCCCGCCCTTCGAGCGGCGACATCGCCTGCCGCGCCGTACGAATGTGCTTGCGGACGCAAATAGGCGCGGTCTGTCGAATCTCCGCAAGCTCGTCGTCGTCGTCGTACAGCGTCTCGAGAAAGACGTTGTCGCCCCAGTCTTCATGCACAAGCGCGGGGGGACGCGTCCGGGCCTGGACCATGTCCACGACCGCAGGCAGCTCTTCGTACTCGACGCGCACCTGCGCGGCAGCGTCTTCGGCCTCGGCGCGCGTGGAGCCTATGCACATGGCGACGGGCTCCCCGACGTGCCGCACCTTCCCTCTGGCGAGCGGCCACAGGTCGGATGGCTTGAAGCCTTTGAGTCCCGACACCGCGCGTACAGGCTTCACGCCATGGAGGTCGTCCATTACCCATACGCGCTGTTCGAGTCCAGCGGGCGTGTGGATGGAAACGATACGGGCGTGAGCGACAGGTGCGCGGACGAACGCAACTTCGAGCATGCCAGGCCGGCGTATATCGCCGACGAACTGACCGCGGCCCGTGAGATAGCGCGCGTCCTCCTTCCTGCGGAGAGAAGCCCCCACGCCCTTGCCTGAGCTGCTATGCACGGGGATCGTGAGCTGTGCGCGTCATTTTGAGTTCAGGTTACCATAGCCGGTCGATGAAAAACACGAAAACCCCGTGAGCGTCGTCGCATCCTTCGAAGTCCGTTACACCCAATTTCTGGACGAAGCCGGCAAAGCCACTCAGGCCCTGCCGACATTCGCGTCCGATACCGCGAGCCTGGTCGACCTCTATCGATGGATGGTCCTCATGCGCACGTACGATGCGAAAGCCGTCGCGCTTCAGCGCACCGGCCAACTGGGCACGTACGCGCAAATCCTGGGTCAGGAAGCGATCCAGGCCGGTATCGGCTCGGCGATGAAGAGCGACGACATCTTTCTCATGACTTACCGCGAGCAGGGCGCGCAGCTCATGCGCGGAGTCACGATGAAAGACCTCTTCCTCTACTGGAGCGGCGACGAGCGCGGCAGCGATTTCAGCGGCGCCCGCAGCGATTTCCCGATCTGCGTGACCATCGCTGCGCATGCAACGCATGCCGCCGGCGCTGCTTACGCGGTCAAGCTGCGGCGCGAATCGCGCGCGGTCGTGTGCGCGCTCGGGGACGGCGCTACGTCCAAAGGCGATTTCTATGAAGGCCTGAACGCCGCGGGTGCATGGCAACTGCCGCTCGTTTTCTTCGTATCGAACAACCAGTGGGCGATCTCGGTCCCGCGCGCCGCGCAGACGGCTGCGCAGACACTCGCTCAGAAAGCCATCGCCGCAGGCATACCGTGCGAGCAGATCGACGGTAACGACTTGATCGCCGTGCGCGATGCGATGGACCGCGCGCTGGCAAAAGCGCGCAGCGGCGATGGTGCCTCGCTGATCGAGGCGCTCACGTACCGGTTGTCGGACCACACCACGGCCGACGACGCAAGCCGCTACCGCAGCGCCGACGAAGTCGCGGAGGCGTGGAAACGCGAGCCGATCGGCAGGATCCGGACCTACCTTACGACAGCGGGCGCATGGGACAAGGCGCGTGAGGAGGCGCTTATCAAGGAGTGCAACGATCGCATACAAGCCGCGGTGCAGGAGTATCTCGCCACGCCGGCACCCTCCCCCAGTGCAATGTTCGAGCACCTTTACGAGGTCTTTCCGCCGGCGATGGAACCACAGCGCGCCGAAGTCGCGATCGCCGATGAATCCGAGCCGGAAAGCGCGGCGGGCCGCGGCGCGGGGCAAGTGTAATGGCGCAGCTCACCCTGGTTGAAGCCGTGAACCGCGCGCTTGCTGCCGAAATGGACCGCGATAGCAACGTCGTGGTGCTCGGCCAGGACGTCGGGAGAGACGGCGGCGTGTTCCGCAGCACGGCGGGATTGCTCGAGCGTTTCGGCCCCGAGCGCGTCATCGACACGCCGCTTGCGGAGGGAATGATCGCGGGCATGGCGATCGGAATGGCCGTCGAAGGACTGAAACCGGTCGCCGAAATCCAGTTCTCCGGTTTCGCGTACACGACCATCGACCAGATTCTCAACCACGCCGGGCGCATGCGTTTCCGCACCCGCGGCCGCATGACGTGCCCGATGGTGATGCGCACGCCGTGCGCTGCCGGCATACACGCGCCCGAACATCACTCCGAAAGCCCGGAAGCGATGTTCGCGCATATACCGGGGATTCGAGTCGTCTATCCCTCCTCTCCCCGCCGTGCATACGGCCTGCTGCTCGCAGCGATCCGCGATCCGGATCCAGTGGTGTTTCTCGAGCCTACCCGGCTCTATCGACTTTTCAGGGAAGAGGTGGAAGAGGACGGCACGGCGCTTCCGCTCGACAGCTGTTTCACGCTGCGCGAAGGCACCGACGTAACGCTCGTGACGTGGGGTGCGATGGTGCACGAAACATTGGAGGCCGCGGACGCGCTCGCTGATGAAGGCTATGCAGCCGAAGTGATCGACGTCGCGACGCTCAAACCCTACGATCTCGACACGATCCTCGCTTCGGTTGCGCGCACCGGGCGCTGCGTGGTGATCTCAGAGGCGCCGCGCACCGCGGGATTCGCGTCGGAAATCGCTGCGGCCGTCGCGGAACAGGGCCTGCTCACGCTGATGGCGCCGGTGCAGCGTGTTACCGGCTACGACACGGTCGTGCCGCTCGCGAAGCTCGAGAAACATTACATACCCAGCGTGGAGCGCATCGCCGCAGCGGCGCGCACCGCGATCCAGTTCTCGTAAAGAACTACGATGATGAGGCACCCTCCAAGCGGCTATCGCCGCTATATGGAACACAATGAAGATCTTTAAGCTCCCGGATCTCGGCGAAGGCCTCCAGGAGGCCGAAATCGTCCAGTGGCACGTCAAGCCCGGTGACACGGTCGCGACGGACCAGCCGATGGTCTCCGTCGAAACAGCGAAAGCGATCGTCGACATTCCCGCGCCTTACGAAGGCAAGGTGACGCGCCTGTATGGCAATGTCGGTGACATCGCGCACATCGGCGCGCCGCTCGTCGGATTCGAAGGTGAGGGCGAAGACGCGGGCACGGTCGTCGGCCAGGTAGCGACCGGGAAGCAAGCGACCCGCGAAGCACCGCTCGCCGCGGCGCCTGCTCCTGCAGCCGCAGGTATCAAGGCAATTCCCGCGGTGCGCGTGCTTGCGCGCAAGCTGAACGTCGATCTCGCCATGGTCACGCCCACGGGTCCCGACGGCACCATCACGCAGGGCGACGTGCAGCGCGCCGCGCGCATTCTTTCGGAGACGGGCCCGATCGAGCTTCTGCGCGGGGTGCGCCGGGCGATGGCGCAGAACATGATGCTCGCGAATGCCGAAGTCGCCTCCGCGACGATCATGGACGACGCGGACATACACGCGTGGCAGCCCGGCGAGAACGTGATGCTGCGGCTTATTTGCGCAATCGTCGCCGGTTGCAAAGCCGAGCCTTCCCTCAACGCGTGGTACGACAGCCAGCGCATCGGCCGCTACGTCGTGAAGAAAGTCGACCTCGGCATTGCCGTCGACACCCCTGACGGCCTGCTCGTCCCGGTGCTACGGAACGTGGACAGCCGCAATAGGGAGGATGTTGCGCGCGGGCTCGCCGCCCTGGTGCGCGATGCGCGGGCGCGCAAGGTGCCGCCTGAAGAGCTGCGCGGCCATACGATCACACTGTCGAACTACGGCACGATCGCCGGCCGCTACGCGTCACCCGTGGTCGTGCCCCCGACGGTCGCGATCGTCGGAGCCGGGCGCATACGCGATCAGGTCGTCGTCGTCGACGGCGCGCCCGCAGTCCACAGGGTCATTCCTCTTTCGCTCACCTTCGATCATCGCGCGGTCGCAGGCGGCGAAGCGGGCCGCTTTCTCGCGGCCATGATGGCGAACTTGCGCGCTGCCCAGTAATGCCGAAGTGAAAATGCAACCGTGCCGCGAGCTCGACGACGCAGGACCGCTCGATTGGCGGGTTACTTCGGCCCCATCCGCTGCGCGATAGCAGCCGCGCGCAGCCGCTCCCGCCGCTTTTCTTGCAGCAGGTTGTAGCCACTGCTGACGACTATGTATGCCCCGATTACCACGCTTGCAATGGTCAGCACCACTAGCAGCAGGAAAAAGAAAGTTAATACTGGTTCGGATGCAAACGAGCGAGGTAGGGCTTCGAGGTTCATCATCGGCGCAATAATGAGAAGAATGCGGGCCCCAGAACTTAAGGCGTGACTACCCAAGCAATCTGTGAAGAAGTGCACAGGATCGTTTGCTGCTCGATGTTCCTAGAAGCGCGCAAGCGTGCTGAATGTACAAACCGGGCACTATTGCACGCCTCGGTGTTGAGGCCGCGTTGTTTGTCGGGCAACAATTCACCCCGCCTTCATCGAAGGTCTACAGCAGCAAATGCCTTCTTCTGAGGTGTAAATGAAACGTTATTTCGCAATGGCGATAGGCGCTGCGCTCACCTTATCTACGCCGAGTGTGCACGCAACTGTTATATACGACACATGGAACAGTAACTTGGCGCCGAACGGCAACTATGAGCTGACGATCACTCACAATGCCGCGAGCTCGACCTTCAATTACAACCTCACGGTAAGCCCATGGAACGCAGAGGTTCTTGGACTGTTCGTCGATTTCGGGAACCGTGATATCTCCGGGCCGGTATCGTTGAGCAGCGTCTCACCACTGGGCCAAGTCGCGTTACACGCACTCGAGACGACATCGAACTCCTGCGGCACTGGATGCAGCTTGGCCGGCCTCAACCCGCCCCTCGGTGGCGACGGAGAATGGGAGCTGGTGTTCCGGTTAGGCGATGCCGGCTACGACGGCATCCAAACCTTCTCGTGGACTACGCAGGATTTCGGCTTGGACGAGAGCGCTTTGGGACTTGTCGCCATTCGGGCCCATCAACTGTGTACATCCGGAACACTGCCGAACGACTCGTGCGACGACAGCGACAAGGCGTACAGTGTCGCTCACACGAGAACTGTAACTGTTGAGCGAGTCCCCGAACCCGGTTCGCTAACGCTAGCGGGCCTGGGAGTTCTTTTAGTATCAGCGGCGCGGCGGCGGGCGCGACAGGCCGTATAGACAATGGGTTTTCGTGGCCTCGCGTCGTCGGCGATAGGCCTACGGCCTTGCCGCGCTGACCACAGCGACGCGCTCGGGAAGGTCGAGCATGCAACGGTCAGCGCTCCACCGGCAGTCTGCGGTCGTTCCAATCGACCATGCCGCCCTGGAGGTTGTACACCTGATCGAAGCCGAGTCCTTCGAGTATGGCCGCGGCGGTCGTGCTGCGCACGCCCGAGCGGCATACGACGACAGTCGGACCCGATTTGTGTGCCGTCAGTTCGCCCGCACGATCGGCGAGCTCTTTCAGCGGTATGAGCGTGCTCCCGGGGATATGTCCGAGCTCACCTGCGTACTCCTGCGGCTCGCGCACGTCCAGCACGAACGGCGGCCTTGACGTGGCGAGTCGAATGCTGACGTCGTCGGCCTTGAGCTGGCGCACATGGTTGAGCTGCGTGAGATCCGGGAACTTTGTTTTGTCGTCGTCGATGGCCGTCTGATTAGGCTGCAGCACTTCCTGGATCTTGTCCGGCAGCGGGAAGCTGATGCTCGCCATGAGCTGCACGTATTCTTCGCGGCCGCGGCCTGCGATGCGCGGGTTCTGCCGCTTCTCGCATCCGATCGTGGTGCAGGTGTTGCCGCGGTAATCGTGCGCGGGGTAGACCAGAGTGTCGTCGGGCAGCGTGAACAGCTTTTCCGTGATGGAATCGTACTGCTGGCCCGCGTCGCCGCCGGCGAAATCGGCGCGTCCGGTGCCGCCGATGAGCAGCACGTCTCCGGTGAGAACGCTGCTGCCAGTGTAAAGGCTGATGCTGTCAGGCGTGTGACCGGGCGTATAGAGCACTTTGAGCCGCAAATCGCCGACTTCGATGGTATCGCCGTCCTCGACGTGCTCATTGGCCGCGGGCACCGGTGCGCGGCGGTGCATGATGAGCCGCGTATCCGTAAGGTCTTTCAGGAGAAACGAGCCCGTAGGATGATCGGCGTGGGTGTGCGTGTCGATGAGCGCGTCGAGCTTCAGCTGCTCATAGGCGAGCAGCGCGAGGTAGCGCTCGGCACAACCTTTGACCGGATCGACGAGTGCGGCTCGGCGCGTGCGCTCGCAGCCGATCAGGTAGGTCTTGCACTTTCCGCGATTGAGCTCCCGGAATAACATCTACGCCCCTCCTTCGCTTCGCTTCGGGCGCAACTACACCTTCCAAGCGCCTCGCGGCGCTACATCCTATTCAGTGCGCGCCCGCTGAAGGCGCTGCAGTTCCACCCAGGCGCTTGAGTATCTTTATGCGTTGCACCGTGTCGCCCGCGAGGTGCGTCCAGACCATCGCGTCCCGCACG